>JBDTVD010000031.1:0-18290 GCA_040007375.1 Bacteroidota bacterium
GGGAAATATTAATATCAGTGTTTCTAATGATACGTTAACTAATCCTACAAATCCCGGCTTATTAATTTCAGAGGTAGGTGCAAATCCTGTAGGTACAGATTCGCCATTCGAATGGGTTGAATTGATTGCTACGAAAAAAATAAACTTTGCAATTACTCCTTATACAGTGATAGCAGCTAATAACGGAAGTGCATCTATGAAAGGCTGGGTTTTAGGATTTCCTCCGGCATCTTCTGTAGGAACTTATGCTTTCGAAATTTCAAGCGGCATAGTAAATCCCGGCGATGTTGTTTACGTTGGAGGATCCGGTATGACACCAACGGGAGTAAAGCTGAGAGTAATAAATACCAGCACTACAGGTGGTGATGGTGGTATCGGTGGTCCAAATTCTTCTGGCGTTATGGGAAATGGAGCTACTGCAGATGGAATTGCAGTATTCAGTCATGCAGCAAGTTCGCTTGACTCCACTACTGTACCGGTTGATGCAATATTCTATGGTACTACAATTGGCACAGCAGCACTTCAGGTTGATGGAAATTATTTCGGATATACACTTCCAGCAAATGATGCATATACCGGCGGACATCTTGCACCAACTTCATTTATTGCTCCTGATGCACCAAATGGAATATATATTAAAGCAACAGGGGCTTATAACAGTTCATCAGGTGCTTATACAACACCACGTGTATGGACGTCAAGCTCGTCCTTCACCAACCAGACTTCTTCAATTACTGTAACATCTTCCAATACTTATCTATGGTCAAATGGATCAACAGATCAGGATCTAACCGGTGTAATGCCAGGAACTTATTCTGTTGCTGTAACAACAAATATTGGTTGTGTGATACGTGATACTTTCACATTGGCAACTCCTGTTCTTCCGCAACCTTATGTTACACCCGGTGATACTATTGTTTGTAATGGAAGCGAAATATTTTTAAAGGCGAGAGATCAAGGTGCTTTCTCTTCCGGTTATCCTCAGGGTTCCACATTGGAATGGCTTGGTATCAGTTCAGGAAATAGTGTGAATGACAGTGTCAGTTCTGTTAACGGACCGTACTTTATTGCCCAGATAAGTGTTCCCGGTGGTTGTGTCGGAACAAGTGATACTGTTGTGGTTCTTACAAAAAGCATCGGTGTAATGCCGGTAGTTACCAATTCCACCTGTGGAAATAATAATGGTAAAATAGTTATAACAGTTTCCGGTGGCGTTGCACCTTATCATTATGTGTGGACACAAGGTGTAACAACAATAAGAGATACTGTTTCTAATTCTGTTGTTGATTCTATATATAATCTCGCTGTGGGTAATTATGATGTTACCATTTTCGACAACTATGGAAATATTGTTGCTGATGAGCCTTCCTGTAGTTCTGGAATTGTATCTTTCTCAGTAATATCTCAGGCAGGTGTGCAGGCTGTAATTGCATCCTATACAAACGTTACCTGCAACGGAGCTGCTGATGGTTCAGCTACGGCGAATGGTATATCAGGAACTCTGCCATTTACTTTTGAATGGAGCACAGGAAGTACTGCAACAACAATCAACGCACTTAACGGAGGAATATATATAGTTACTGTTACTGATGCAAATGGATGTAGTGATACTGCATCTGTTACTATTATTGATCCGGATCCGATTATGATAACATTCACTACTACGGATGTTTCTGTTTGTGGAGGTAATGATGGAAGTGCAACTGCAATTGTTGCAGGAGGAACACCAGGATTTACATATCAATGGTATGATTCAGTATTTACAGAAGTTGGTTTACTTTCTGATATTCCTACTATCACAAATCTTCCTGCAGGATTATATTATGTAGTGGCAACTGATACAAATGCCTGTAACAATTTTGCTTCAGTTACGATCAATCAGCCTTGTGATTTTGTAACATTTAATCTGCATGCACATCTTGCAGGATTATATAATGATGAAGCGTTCAGCGGATATCCCGGATCGATGAGTGCGAAACTGTATCTTACAGATCCAACATTCTCTACACCTGGTAATCTGTGTGATACCGTTAGGGTGGAATTACGTGATCCGAATTCAGTATTGAGTCCTGCTGTAGAAACAGCCTATGCAATTGTTGATACAGGTGGTTACGGAACATTTACTTTCAGCAATGATGTAAATGGCGGCACGTACTGGATAGCAGTATTCCATAACAACTCACTTCAAACCTGGAGTTCATCACCCATCACTTTCAGCAGTGTAACTTCTTACGACTTTACCACTTCCGATACGATGGCATATGATGACGGATTTGATTTAAATCCTCCAATGATGCTGACACCTGATGGAACATGGGGCTTCTGGAGTGGTGACTTCACAGGGTTTGATCCGATACAGGATGAGTATATTGACATCTATGATCAGATTGCACTGGATAATGATATCGTTGCCTTCTCTAACTCTACCATCAGTGGATATCTGTTATCCGACTTAAACGGAGATGGTTTTGTGGATATCTTCGATCAGATTATACTGGATAATAACCTGGGATTGAATGTATATTCTCCACACCCTACACTACCTTAGTATTTCAATCAGAACATATTTTAAAAGAGGAGAGCAATGAACAGCTTTCCTCTTTTTTTATGGATTATAAATTTATTTTCACAATTAACTACACAATACAGACGACAGGGAATTGAGAAAAATTATACGGTTATTATCACTTAACTTTGCCGCCCATGAAAAACCAGGAGATGAAATTCGGCACAAAAGCTATACATGCCGGTCAGGAACCCGATCCTTCTACAGGAGCGATAATGACACCTATTTACCAGACATCAACTTATGTTCAGGCCTCACCCGGACAACATAAAGGGTATGCCTATGCACGCGGAAAAAATCCAACACGATCAGCATTGGAAAAAAATATTGCTGCACTTGAAAATGCTAAACATGGACTGTGTTTCAGCAGTGGTATGGGAGCCAGTGATGCAATTATTAAACTGTTGTTGCCTGGTGATGAAGTGATAGCAGGCAATGATTTATATGGTGGAACATACAGGATGTTTACCAAAGTGTTTGCACAGTATGGAATAAAGTTTCATTTCATCGACATGAATGATGCAGCTAACATTGCATCTTATATAAATGAAAAAACAAAAATGATCTGGGTGGAAACTCCAACTAATCCCACCATGCAGATTGTAGATATTGCTGCCAGCGCATCGTTGTCGAAAAAACAAAAAGCGTTACTCGTAGTTGATAATACTTTTGCTTCTCCGTTTCTACAGAATCCACTTGACCTGGGTGCAGATATTGTGATGCATTCAGTTACCAAATATCTTGGAGGGCATTCTGATGTGGTGATGGGAGCAATTTGTGTGAATGATGATGATATATATAACCGTCTTGCATTTATTCATAACAGCTGCGGAGCAACACCAGGGCCGATGGATAGTTTTCTTGTGCTTCGTGGAATAAAAACGTTGCACATCAGAATGGAACGTCATTGTTCCAATGGAAAAGAAGTTGCTCACTTTTTAAGGAATCATCCCAAGGTTGAAAAAGTATACTGGCCGGGATTTGAAGATTTTCCAAATCATGAAATTGCTAAAAGACAGATGCGCGATTTTGGAGGAATGATTTCATTTGTATTGAAAGGAAGTACAAGAGAATCAACATTTGAAATGGCAGCACGCACACAGGTGTTTTCACTGGCAGAATCTCTTGGTGGTGTAGAATCACTCATCAATCATCCTGCAACAATGACGCATGCTTCTATTCCAAAAGACGAACGTGAAAAGGTGGGAGTTACTGATACATTGCTTCGTTTAAGTGTAGGTATTGAAGATATTTCTGATTTAATTGAAGACCTTCGCCAGGCGATAGGCTGATATATATATAAACCGGATGAAATGAGTAATGCAATCATCAGTGTAAAAAATCTTGTAAAAAAATACAATGATTTTGAAGCCGTGAAAGGAATATCATTTGATGTTAAAGAAGGGGAAATATTCGGATTGCTGGGACCTAATGGTGCAGGTAAAACAACAACACTGGAAATTATTGAAACATTACGTGAAAAAACTTCGGGTGATGTAATGGTTGCCGGAATGAATACCGATATTCATGCAAATGAGATAAAAAAAATTATTGGTGTGCAATTGCAGGCTGCAGGATATTATCCCAGTCTTACTCTTGTAGAACTTTTAAAATTATTCGGAGGTTTATATAATGTGGAGGTGAATACTTCTTTGATGCTGCAGATGGTAGGATTGGAAGATAAAGCAAAAGCAAAGTTTAAAGAATTATCAGGAGGACAAAAGCAACGGTTCTCTATTGCTACAACTTTAATTAATGAACCTAAAATTATTTTTCTTGATGAACCTACTACAGGACTTGATCCGCAGGCTCGTCGTAATCTCTGGCAACTCATCAGCACGATCCAGGAAAAAGGTACTACTGTTGTAATTACTACACATTATATGGACGAAGCAGAACAACTGTGCGACAGAGTAGGGGTGATTGAAGCAGGAAAAATAATTGCTATGGATACTCCTGATAACCTGATTGACAATTTGGTTGCAAGTGGTTTTCACAGAGAGAAAAAAGTAAAGGAAGCAAACCTGGAAGATGTGTTTTTGCATTTAACAGGTCATGAGTGGAAAGATGAATAATATATAATAAAGGCAGGAATGAAATACAATCAGTTCAGGGCAATGTTTGCTGTGTCAAAAGCCAGCTTCCGTTCTATTACGCGAAGTCCTTCAGCAGTAGTTTTTACTCTGGTGTTTCCGTTAATTTTTATTCTTGTTTTCGGGTTTATTAATGGTGGAAGCGTGCATCTTGATGTAGGTGTTGCTAAGTCAAGCAATAAATCCAATCCTATATATTATAAAGCACATTTCATTCCTGCAATACAGCTTATCGAAAGCGACGATGACAATCAGCAATTAAAACAATTAGGCAAAGGTGAACTGGATGCAATAATTAATATTGTTCCATCTGATGTAACTCCCGGAAAATTTGTTGTTGAATTAAAAACTTCTAATGCTTCTGTTGAGAAAGGTGTTATTGCGAGATCAATGTTTGAACATCTCATCGATAAAGCAAATCTCGAAGAAGCAAAAGTGGAACATCCGATGGCAGAGCTGCGTGAGTCGCGTGTTACAGGAAGAACTTATAAAACAATTGATTTTATTCTTCCCGGTCAGCTTGGATTTTCATTGCTCAGTAGTGGTGTATTCGGAACAGCATTTGTTTTTTTTAATCTGCGCCAGACATTGGTGATCAAACGTTTTTTTGCAACACCAATCCGTAAGCCATATATAATATTAGGTGAAGCAATCAGCCGTCTTGTTTTTGCTTTATTAGGATCTGTATTCCTGATTGCAGTCGGACATTTTGCATTTGGTTTTACTTTAATTCATGGCTTCCAGACATTTTTTGATCTGCTTGTTTTGTCTGCATTAGGACTGATCATTTTCATGGGATTTGGTTTTGTTGTTTCCGGAATTGCAAAAAGTGAAAGTACTATTCCACCTCTTGCCAACATTGTAACCATGCCGCAGTTTCTTCTTGCAGGAACATTCTTCGGAATTGAAGCATTTCCTTCATGGCTTCAGCCAATCTGCCGTGCATTACCGTTAACATATCTCAACGATGCCATGCGTAAAACAGCTTTTGATGGTGCTTCGTTATTAGATGTATGGCCGCAAATTGGTGTGATTCTCCTCTGGGGAGTTGCTATTTATGCGCTCGCTGTTAAAACTTTCCGCTGGGAATAGTGATAATGCCGCTTTGACATATTAATTTTGCTGGCAATAATTTTGGTAGCGCAACGTATTATTAAAAATTGAAAACGGACTAATTAAAAAATTATAGAAACATGGGAATTTATTTAATAGTAATTGTGTTCATGCTTGTCGGCTGGTTGGTAAGCATGCAACTAAAAAAGAAGTTTGCACTCTACTCGCAAACACCAATCTCTTCCGGATTAAGTGGTGAACAGATTGCAGAAAAAATGTTGAAGGATAACGGTATCACAGATGTAAAAGTTATTTCAGTGGAAGGCCGTTTATCAGATCATTACAATCCATTGGATAAAACAGTGAACTTAAGTCATGATGTATATTATGGTAGAAATGCAGCAGCAGCAGCCGTTGCCGCTCACGAATGTGGTCATGCTGTGCAGCATGCAAGAGCTTATGCAATGCTTCAGGTAAGAAGTGCTTTGGTTCCTGTTGTAAGTTTTGCATCAACATGGGTGCATTGGGTATTACTTGCAGGAATTGTTTTAAGCAGAACATTCCCGCAATTACTGTTGATTGGAATTATATTATTTGCTGCCACTACATTATTCACATTTATCACATTGCCTGTTGAATTTGATGCCAGCAAAAGAGCATTGGTGTGGTTAGAAACAAGCGGCGTTGCAACACCACAGGAACACGCACAATCAAAAGATGCACTCTGGTGGGCTGCTATGACATATGTAGTCGCTGCATTGTCTGCACTTGCTACATTGATGTATTACATCATGATCTATTTGAGAAGAAATTGATTTTAATGTTGCATGAAAAGGAAAATCCATAATTAAGTTATCTCAAAAATTCCTTGTGCTTCCTCTCCAGGGAGAGGATAAGAGGTGAGGCGATAAAAAATTATTTTTGAGATGACTTTATTCCAGATATAATTTATTCATTCAGCAAGTCATTATATAGTTGAAACCCGGTCATAGTGCCGGGTTTTTTTATGGAGATAAGAGATCATTTAAAATTTTGTGATGTATATCATCATTAAAAATACCGGTTATGATTAAGTATGCTTTAATTTAGCGCAACAATTAATAAGAACAATATGGCACTGTCGGAAGATATCGAAACACGCATTAAACAGCTGGAAGAAAAATACAATGCAATAGGCCAGGATATGAATGCTTACCTGGATGGTTTATTAACGAGCAATGTAACATCGTACTGGGAATATATAAACGTGGATACATTGTTAAGTCTGCAACATCCGAAAACGGATTTTCCTGATGAAATGATTTTTATAATGTATCACCAGATAACAGAATTATATTTTAAACTGGCTTTACATGAACTTACACAGGTTGCACATAACGGAAGAAATGTTTTACCGAACGGAGAAGATAAAGGCTGGAATGAAAAACTGGATGCTGCATTTTTTGCAAGAAGAATTACAAGAGTGAACCGTTATTTTGAAGCACTTACCAAATCATTTGATATTATGGTAGATGGTATGGAGAAGGAACAGTTTCTCCGTTTCCGTATGGCATTGCTTCCTGCAAGTGGATTTCAAAGTGCACAATACAGGATGATTGAAATATTAAGTACTGATTTTATCAGGCTGGTGGATAAAGATGTGCGTGCTCAGTATGAAGGTAAAAATTCTTCTGTGGAAGAAATGTTTCCATATATATACTGGAATAAAGGCGCAACGGAAGAAGCAAGCGGAATAAAAACATTAACGCTTAAAAAGTTTGAACAGAAATATGCTGATCAGTTTATTAAACTTGCCAATGAATACAAAAGCACAAATATGTGGGCGAAGTATATGTCATTTCCGGAAACTGATCGCAACAATCCGGAATTAATAAAAGCATTACGCCAACTGGATATCAACGTAAATGTAAACTGGCCATTGGTTCATTACAAATCAGCAGTGCGTTATTTAGCACAGGATAAAAGTGATGTTCCTGCAACAGGTGGAACAAACTGGCAGAAATATTTACCTCCGCGTTTTCAAAAGAGAATTTTCTTCCCAAAACTCTGGAATGAAAGCGAACATACAGAATGGGGAAAAGCGTGGGTGGAGCAGAATGTGAAATCAATTTGAAAATTTGGTGATTTGAAGATTTGAAAATGGTTTGACCCGGAGAAGTATTTTAAGAGCAAGAATACCTCAATAATAAAGCAGAATTCAATTTTCAAATTGGCTCATCTTCAAATCTTCAAATTAATTTAAAATTCCTTCGTATTATCATTCGCATCTCTATCAATCAATTTATGCAACGGATCAATTCCTGCTTTGGAGGGCTTTATGGGAACACTTAATGTGAAATTCTGTGTTGCTTTATTAAAATATTTCTTCTCCAGGTAAATTAAAGAATCTTCTCCGGATTTATCTTTTGCATACACACCTACATCAACCCAGTCGTTTAAAACTGCATTTTTTTCGCGACCAATACTATCAGAATAAATTTTAGCACAATCAAGAGTTAAATTCACTATATATTTATTTCCTGATTGTTTTACTTCAGCAGTTGTTGTTTTGTTATTGAACAACGTAATATTTTCAAACAGATCAGTAACTGCACCTTGCAATGAATCCGGAGTTTCTTTTCTTATATATCTCAGGAAATCGTATGAAACAGGATAAGGTGCATCTTTAAATGCATAGTCTTTCAGAAATGCACTGCATGCTCTGTTCAATGCAGCTTCTCCTATATAATCTTTCAAGGCATAAAATACTAAACTTCCTTTCTGGTAATGTATGTATTCCTGATTTTCATTTAATACCAGGGGCTCTTCACGTTTATCTTCTCTGGCTCTTCCTCTGAGATAACGATCCATTTCATACTTCAGAAATTTTTCCATGTGTGCCGTTCCGAACTCATGTTCCATCACCATCAATGCAGTGTATTGCGCCATGCTTTCCACCATCATTGTTGAACCCTGAACATTCGCACCGCAAACCTGGTGTCCCCACCACTGATGTCCTACTTCATGTGCAGTAACATAAAATGCCATATCAATATCACTTTCTTTATCCAGCTTCATAATAAAACCAAGGCCTTCTGAATAAGGAATGGTATTCGGAAAAGATTGTGCAAACATTGCATAACGTGGAAATTCAATTATGCGAACCTGTTTATGTTGGTAAGGACTGAATACTGCATTGCAGTAAGCAAGTGTTTTCTTAATTGCTTTCACCATACTCTTCAAATCATACTCATGTCCTTTGTGATAATATATTTCAATGTTTACATCATTGTATTTATCACGCAATACTTCATAACGTGCACTCAGGAATGAATAAAAATTCCATATTGGTGAATCCATTTTGTAATTGAAGTATCTTCTGTTTCCTTCCTTCCATTCTTTCTGAAGATAACCTGGTGATATAGCAATCTGATCTGCAGAAGTACTAACTATTGCTTCATAACGAATCCAGTCGGCATCAGAAGAGAGATAAGTATTTTTTCTCTGCAAGGTATCCTGTATCGGATTCATGCGATATAACTTTTGCGGTAATCCTTCTTTCTTCCTGTCATCATCATCCGACATTTCATTTCCATCATTATAACCCAGTGCCGGAAGCAAACCATTGTTAATGAATGTTCCATTGTAAACCACGAGCGTACTGCCACCTTCATTGGTAAATCCTTTTTCACCATACTGCAGTTCAAAATCCATTTTAATACTATCACCAGCAGCAATCGGGGAATTCAGTTTGTATATATAAAATCCCTGCTCAACATCAGAAATTAAAACTTTGAAACCGTTTCCTATGTGCAGTGATTTAAAATTATGGTCATTTGGTATAGCGAGAATAATGGTGTCTAAAGGAAAATTATTTTTATTTTTTATTATGTAGGAAGCTTTGATGTTACACTTTCTTGTTTCAGGAAACAGATCTACATGTGCATTCACCGCTGTTATTCTTGGCTGAGCAGTGAAACGGTATTTGCGGTATTTCTTTTCAAAATCAGCAGTGAGTTTTCTTGCCGTATCAGGAGCACGATATACATTCAGCACATTTGTATTATAATAAATGAAACTTCCGCTGATGATAAAAAACAACAAAGCAACAGGAATCACCAGTTTACCATGTCCTGCTTTCCAACTCAGTTTCATTTTACGAAAGCGTGAAATAAATGCAAGTTCACTACCTCTTTTAATCATGAGGATGGATATGGTAAATAAAATAATACCCATCATCAGCCAATAAAAATCAAACCAGAGAACAGGTTTTACAAAATGTCCGAAACCATTCATTGCTGAATAACTCTTTGTTGGAGAATTTCCATAATACAGCAGGTTATGATCAATATCAAAAGAAGCAAGAAAACCATTTAACACCCAGAATACGATTACAATTGTATGTCCTAAAAATTGATTATTTACCAGAGAATGAATAAAGAAAGTAAGCAATGTAATCAGTACAAGAAAAGGAAATGTATTTAGTAAAAGAGATTTTATATATATCAGAATTTCAAATTCATAAAAGCCATTCAGCATCTGCATAAAAACACCGGTAAGAATTAAAACAACAAGAAGAAATAATTCCACCAGTATCATGGCTCCCAGTTTTGCAGTAATATAAACGGAATCAGGCAAGGCGACGGCATCTGTTATCGGTGCAATGCGTGTGGTGATTTCCTTCCAGATCAATTCGCCGGAAAAAAATGTGATGATGATGATGAGGAACAGCATGAAATTACCGGTTAACATGTCAAGAATCATATATGTTACCGGAAGGGTGGAAGTGCCATACATGCTTCCGAGATTTTTGCTGTTGGCAAGTAACATAAATACTCCGCAAAGTGTAATTACAATAAATGGAATGGATTTAATCACTCCCCGGAAATGGAAGAACAACAAAAACCGCCATTGCTTCAACTGAGTTTGAAAATTTCTATTGATTTTTATTTCAGGAATGGTAAGAGGAATATTCTTTACCTCTTCTTTTAAATCAGACAGTTTCTTTCCTTTCAGAAAACTTGTTGCAGAACTGAACTTAAATGAACGGTAAAATAACCATGCTGATGTTATTGCTGCGCCGATCCAGATTATTCTGTTATATAATAACCATCCTGTAAGTGGAACGATCATAGAGTTTTTCTCGGCAACGGTCCAGTAACGTGTAATGTTTACAGTTGCAGTGAAGCCATAAGGATCAAGCAGGCAGAATAAACGATTACTGGAAACTTCTCTCTGATTGCTTAGAATAATCAGATATAAAATGAAAAGTACTACACCCTGAACATAAATGGCCAGTTGATTCCGGAACAGACTTCCCATAGCAAAAAATAAAACACCAAGTATAAATACATTCGGTATTATATATAAAAGGAATGGCTGCACGTAAGCCATCGGAATAAATTTTCCAATATGATCAGGATTCACTCCAGGAAAAACACAGCCGAGCATATTTCCCCAGATCATTCCGCTGAATACAAACAGTGCAACTAAATAAGATCCGAGAAAACGTCCTGCAAGGTATTGCCATTTTTTTACAGGCGTGGTAAACATGATCTCATGAAAGTTATGATCAAAATCACGGAATACAGGAACACCCATAATTGCTGAACAGATTAATGTTCCGAATATCATGAGCAATGAAACAGAGCTATTAATATTAAACGGAGAATTCTTATTTACCAGTCCTGATACATTACCTATGCTCACATTGTCACCATAAGCAGCCAGGAACATCATTAAAAACAGAATTGCAAAATATATATAGGTAACCGGTCTGATCATCCGGTAGCGGATTTCAAATAGAAATATTTCTTTAAACATGGTGTGGATGTGTTGTTGTTTATTATTTCATTATTCCATGAATCACTGAAAAGTAAACATCTTCCAGTTGAGCTTCTGCATGTTCAAATCCGTTGTTGAGTTGTTCTTCACTCCATACATGCATTTCAATCTGTCCGGTGTTGAACTTGGTAGAAATTACTCTGTGACTTTCATGATGCAGTTTGGAATCTGCCTTACTCATAAACTTCTTCCATATTTTTCCTTTCACCATATCAAGTGCCTGCATCGGATGACCTTCAAACAATACTTCTCCTTTATTAATAATAGCCATCTGCGAGCAGAGTTCTTTCACATCTTCAACAATATGAGTGGATAGAATTACAATAACACTTTCACTTATTTCACTCAACAGATTTAAAAAACGATTGCGTTCAGTAGGATCAAGTCCAGCAGTTGGTTCATCAACAATTATTATGCGTGGATTACCTATTAATGCCTGTGCAATTCCAAAACGTTGTTTCATTCCACCGGAATAACCTCCCAGTTTTTTCTTCCGTGCATCATATAAATTTGTTTGATTCAACAACGCATGTACTAATTCTGTCCGTGATTTTTTTTCTGTTGCACCTTTAAGTACTGCCAGATGATTCAGCAATTCTTCTGCAGATACATTCGGATAAACACCAAACTCCTGTGGTAAATAACCAAGTATCTGTCGCACCTCATCTTTGTTTTCCAGCACATTTAAATCATCAAGAAAAACAGATCCTGAATCTGCATCCTGTAAAGTAGCAATGGTTCGCATCAACGATGATTTCCCCGCACCGTTCGGACCAAGCAAACCAAATAGTCCATTATTAATAGTAAGGCTGACATTCTTCAAAGCCTGAACGCCATTCGGATACGTCTTGCTCAGGTTGGTTATTTTTAATTGCATATGGTTTAAGTTGGAATCTGAGAAACAATAATAGGAATAAGATCGATTTACCAGCCTGAATGTTACAGTATTAGAAAAAGAAAGTAAAAAATAATTTGGTTTATACTATAAACTACTTTATAATTGCAGACGCATTCTGAGATTATGAAAAAAATCGTCCTTCTTTTATTTTTAACTGCAAGTATCACCAGCTTGTATGCGCAGGTAACTATCAGTGGAATTGTTTCCGATGATAAAGGTGCAGTTTTACCAGGTTCCAATGTTTATATAAAAGGTGGTTATGATGGAAGTACGTCAGCGGCTGATGGCAGTTATACATTTACTACAGATGAAAAAGGTGAAGTAACAGTTGTAGTTTCATTACTTGGATTTGAGTCACAGGAAAAAAAGATAACGGTTGGTTCAGAAAAAATAGCATTGAATTTTAAGTTGCGTGAAAAGGCCAATGAATTAAATACAGTAACTATTTCTGCCGGATCTTTTGAAGCAAGTGATGAAAAAAAAATTGTAATGCTTCGTCCGCTGGATATTGTTACAACTGCAGGTGCTGCCGGTGATATATATGGTGCATTGCAAACTTTACCGGGAACGCAACAAGTTGGTGAAACAGAAGGCTTGTTTGTAAGAGGTGGTGATGCACGTGAAGCAAAAACTTTTATTGATGGAGTGCTGGTTGATAATCCTTACTTCACGAGTGTTCCGGATGTACCACAACGCAGCAGGTTTTCTCCATTCCTTTTTAAAGGAACATATTTCAGTACGGGTGGATATAGTGCACAGTATGGACAGGCAATGTCATCTGCATTAATACTGGAAAGTCAGGACATGCCGAAAACTACTACTACTAATATTGGAATTATGAGTGTTGGTGGTGGAATCGGACATGTACATAAATTTAAAAATTCCAGTGTTGGTGCCAATATTAATTATTTTAATCTCTCTCCATATTTTGCATTGTCGAAACAAAACCGCGACTGGCATACTGATCCGCAGGGTGGAGATGCATCGGTTACGTATCGTCAGAAGATTGCAAAAAATGGATTGCTGAAATTTTTTGTGAATACGGCAACGAGTAAACTAAGTGTTGATTATAATGATATTGAAAATCCGGAACCGGAATCGAGATACAGATTCAGTCTGAAAAATAAAAATGTGTTTACTGCTGCATCATACAAAGATATCATCGCGAATAAATATACATTACAGGTAGCATCAGCTTATAGTGTTAATCATGATGATTTGATGGTTGATGTTAATGATATAGAAAAAAATAATTCACTTTACCAGAACAGGATTGTTATTTCAAGACTGGTGAAAGATCTTTCTATCATCAGAGTTGGTGGTGAATATCAGCATGCAGAAATTGATGATCGTTTTACCATTTATAAAAGAAATTACCTTACTGATTTCGGATCTGCATTTGCGGAAGGTGATATATATATTACGCGTAAACTGATGTCGAGAGCAGGTGTGCGTGTAGAGCGTTCAGGTGCTTTGGATGAAATGAATGTAGCACCGAGAATTTCATTGGCATATAAAACAGGAAGTTACAGTCAGTTTTCAATGGCATACGGACAGTTTTACCAGGAACCGGATTATCATTTTGTGCAGCAGCAGGAAGGATTGAAGTTCGAACAGGCTGATCATTATATATTGAATTTTCAAACCGTAAGTGATAAGCAGACATTCCGCGTTGAAGGTTATTACAAGATCTATAATAATCTCACCTTAACAGAGCCTCAGATCAATAATGAAGGAGAAGGTTATTCAAGAGGAATTGATATTTTCTGGCGTGATAAAAAAACGCTGAAGTATACTGATTACTGGATTTCTTATTCTTATCTCGATACTAAAAGAAAATATCTTGATTTTCCGGAGAAGGTAACACCCACTTTTGCAGCAAATCATACGGTAAGTGTTGTATATAAAAGATGGTTTACCAAACAACGGTTGTCACTTGGATTTACATATGCCTTTGCAACAGGACGACCTTATAATGATCCGAATAAAAATTCATTTATGTCGGAGCATACTAAATCCTATCACAATCTAAGTATCAATTCTTCCAAACTGATGATGATTGGAAAACATTTTACTGTGCTGGTATTTTCTATTGATAATGTTCTGGGTGTTAAAAATATATATACATACCGTTATTCATCTGATGGTTTAAGAAGACAGACAGTAGGTCCGGAAGCCAACCGCTTTTATTTCATTGGTTTATTTATTTCGATTGGAGAAGATAAAACAGAATAATATTCAACAATATATAATCACTTATAAAAAAATAAACAACATGAAAATCAGATTCACACTGGCACTGATGCTGCTGGTAACCATCTTAAAAGCGCAGAATCCAAAACTGGAAAATGCACTGCTTAAAAATCTTAAACTTCTTAAGGAAGCAGAATCTACAGAGCAGGTTCAGGCTGCAACGAATGGATTTGAACGTATTGCGGAATCAGAAAAGGGAGAGTGGCTGGCACAATATTATGCAGGCTATTCAAACATTCTAATTGGAATGCGCCAGGAATCCAATGCAAAGAAAGATGAGTTTTATGATCGTGCTTTAGGATATATAAATAAGGCTGATGAGCTGAGTGCAAAAAATTCAGAAGTATATGTTCTGAAGTCATGGGTTTTGGGAATGAAAATCGGAGTTGATCCTGTTAATCGCGGACAATCATTAGGACCTGAATCAGGAATGTTGATTTCAAAAGCGGTAGAATTAAATCCGGAGAATCCGCGTGCCTATTATATGAGAGGACAATCGGCTATGTACACACCTGAACAGTTTGGTGGTGGTAAAGCAGTTGCATTAAAATTCTTGGAGACTGCAGTAGAGAAATATAAAACATTTAAACCATCATCACCTGCTATGCCTGACTGGGGAGAAAAGCGTGCACAGGAAGTATTGGAACAGTGTAAAAAAATGTAATATATATAACTATGAAACAGGAAGAAACAATGTCAGGCCAGGAAGGCATGCAGATCATTCAGAAAATGATTGGCCAGGCTAAGCAACAGTATAGTGATGAAAGTTTCAACTATCTGTTGTGGGGTTGGCTGGTGTTTGTTGCAAGTCTTGGGCATTATACACTTGCGATGGCAGGGTTTTCACAGCCGTATTTAATGTGGATGCTGATGCCGCTGGGAGGTGTAATATCTGCTATATATAATTATAGAGAGAAAAAGAAAGAAACAGTGAAAACGTATATTGATGAGTTTATTAAATACGTATTGATTGCATTCCTGGTTTGCCTGGGCATAGTTTTATTCAGCATGCAAAAGTTAGGGTTGAACTGTTATCCCATGGTAATGATGATTTATGGTATGTGGCTCTTTGTTTCAGGAGGTTGCCTGCGCTTTCGTCCTTTTATTATTGGTGGAATTGCCAACTGGATTCTTGCTGTTATTTCTTTATATACTGATTTCGGAACACAATTACTTTTACTTGCACTTGCTGTTTTGGTTGGATATATAATTCCCGGACATATGTTACGCAGTCGTTATAATAAAATGAAGCAATAAGATTTTATAATTTCCTGCTGATGCAAAGTGTGTCAGCAGGAAATTATATAGAAGAAGGAGATACAATGTTCAAGGATCTGGATCCGTTATTACATCAGCAATTACGATTAAGCATTATGTCGCTGCTCATCAGTGTGCGTGAAGCTGAATTTACTTTTCTCAAAGAAAAAACCAATGCAACAGCAGGTAATTTAAGTGTGCAGATTAACAAACTCACAGAAGCCGGTTACATCACTGTTGCAAAAACTTTTCGCGATAATTATCCACTCACCACCTGTAAGATTACTAAGGAAGGAATTAAAGCTTTTGAGACTTATGTGGATAATCTGAAGAATTATATCGGTAAGAAATAATCAGCTCTGAAAGGAATCGCTCTTTTGCAAGTTACTTCTTCCATCAGTGATAAATTTCTTTTAACCGCTGAGTGCGCAAAGTTTTACGCAAAGGTTCGCGAAGAATATACTCGGCGGCACTTTGCGTTTTTATTTTCTTACCGGACTTTGCAGTTAAAATTCTAATAATCAAATGAAGAAATCATTCCCTCAGCAGCTTATTCTTTAACAAAAGATTTTCTCACGATTTTTTCTGATGAGTTGACAATCACGAAATAAACTCCTGGTGAAAGAGAGCTGACATCGAGATAAAACTGCTTCCCATCTTTGTGAATATTACATTCTGATTTCTGCCCGAAGCTGTTATAAATTTCAGGGAATGTTTCAGTCTTTTCATTCCCTGAAATCATCATTATTTCTGATGCAGGATTAGGATATATAATAATTCCATCAGCACTCCATTCAGCAATACCAACACTTGAAACGATATATGGATCACTCATGTAAGTACATCCATCAATATCTGTAATCATCACTGTGTAGCTGCCGTTCTGTGTATAAACGAAATTGTTTTGAGTTGCTCCATTGATCATCACATTATTTAAAAACCACAGAAAGGTTCCATTTCCTGTTGAAGAAAGCTGAACACCATTATCAGCTATATGAGGAACATTACTTACTGAAGTGAATTTTTTTGCAAATGCCTGACTACCCACAAAGCCTATCATCATTTTATTGTTTGTCAACTCAAGTACACCTACAACACCCATATTTACGGTCGACATTTGTGTATATATAATACCATTAACTCCAAAGGTGGAATCAATGGTTCCATTTGGATTTAATTGTAAAATACCGTCACCCATATTCGCTAAAGGTACAGTACCAAGCAGCATTATTTTACCACTTTGTGCAACCTTGATTCTTATAGCATTAAATATAACTGAGGACGGCAGATCAGCAAATCCATTTACACCAAAACTATTATCTATTACACCTGTTGAAAGTATACGTGAAACTCTTATTGGATTACCTGTATTAGTTTGCCCGACTGTTAGCAGGTTGTTATTATTATCAATGGTGTTAAAATTTATTCCTGCATTACTATAAGTAGTTGGATCTGTATATAAACCTGCAGTGCCAAATGAGCTGACTAAGTTTCCTGTGGAATCAATTAATACGGAAATTAAACTATGTACACCATTCTGGTTATCAAGATGAGCAGATAGTACTGCATTGCCATCAGTACGAAGTCGTCCACTACTATGATTAACAGGAGTAGTAACACTTTGATAAAGGAAAATACCATCTCCACTGAATGTAGTGTCAAGTGTACCATCAGGCATAAACCGCATTGCACCCATTGCATATTGTCCACCATTAATATTAGCACCACAAATTCCTGATGCAAGTATTCTTCCGTCAGGCAGAATATCAATATTGGTAAAAGTGCCGGAAGAAATAGCATCAAACCGTTGTGCATGCGATCCTGTTCCGTTGAATGAACTATCTGGACTTCCATCAGAATTTAATCGAGCCAGATAAGGTATTTGCAATGAGCCTGCTGTTGATGGTGCCTGAATTCCTGAACACAGAATTTTACCATCACTCTGAAGTTTCAGTGCATCAAGAGTATTGATAAAATCGAAATGAACACTTGCAATTCCATTTACACCAAATGTGGAATCAACCATTCCGCAACGGTCGAAACGTACTAAGTCGATATATGCTTCCACAAATCCGGGAGTATAATGACAACTTCCTAAAATTATTTTTCCATCGGTTTGTTCAACAAGATGACCACCTGTATAAGCAGTAGAAACGCCATGAGCAAGAATAGAATTGCTGGCGAATAATGAATCAGCAACAGGTGACTGTGCTTTGGAGAAGGTTAAAGAAATTGTATTTAAAAAAAGAAATAAAGTAGTTGTGCGCATCATAATATATTATTTTAAAAGTGTGCAGCAAAGCTATAGCTATATATAGAGATGTTATATAGAACTTTTGTTATAGGA
>JBDTVD010000032.1:0-18102 GCA_040007375.1 Bacteroidota bacterium
AAAAAAATCAACATTATGAAAAAGGAAGCTTTAATTATTGCAGTTATTGCAACACTTCTTTATTCCTGTTCAGGTGAACAGGAGAAAAAGAGTACTGAAGGTTCAACAGCGGTTGCTGATTTATATAAGGAGAAGCCATCAGATCCAAAGGGGATAGGAAAATTTACGGATGTTCCTGTAGATGCAAAACTCAATAAGGAAATGGCTGAGGCGGGGTTGGCTATATACGACCTTAAATGCTCTTCCTGCCATAAACTTACTTCTGAAAAATTAGTTGGTCCGGGTTGGGAAGGAGTTACGCTTCGCAGAAAACCAGAATGGGTAATGAACTTTGTTACCAACGTGGATGAAATGCTTGATAAGGATGCAAATGCAAAAGCATTACTTGAAGTATGTCTTGTTAAAATGCCTAATCAAAATCTCTCCGATGAGGATGCACGTCATATATATGAGTACATGAGAAAAAATGACGGAGTAAAACCATAATTAAAATCAAAAATAATTCATGAAAAAAAACTTTATATATCAATTGGTATTAATAGCAGCTGCTGTAATACTGGTTCAATCCTGCAAGCCCAAATCTGCAACTCAGGTAGTGAATGCCGATGCTGCACAAAAGGTTTATGTAGCTCCGGGAAAGTATGATGAATTTTACAATTTTGTATCAGGAGGTTTCAGCGGCCAGCTTGATGTGTATGGATTGCCATCAGGTCGCTTATTAAAAATTGTTCCGGTCTTCTCATTAAATCCTGAGAATGGATATGGATATAGTGAAGAGACCAAGCCCATGTTAAACACTGCTAATGGATTTGTACCCTGGGACGATTTGCACCACGTTGAATTATCGCAAACAAAAGGTGAGATTGATGGACGTTGGTTGTTTTGTAATGGAAATAATACGCCGCGTGTTGCACGTGTAAACCTCTCCACATTCAGAACAGAAGAAATTATTGAATTACCGAACAGTGCCGGTAACCATTCATCGCCTTTTATAACAGAAAATACGGAGTATGTAATTGCAGGAACACGTTTCAGCGTTCCTGTTGATGCTAATAATGATGTAGCAATAAGTACTTACAAGGAAAATTTTAAGGGAACAATCAGTTTTATCGGTGTGGATAAAAGTTCCGGACATATGTCAATTGCATTTCAGCTTGAATTACCTCCGATAAATTTCGATTTGAGTCATGCAGGTAAAGGACCTTCTCATGGCTGGTTCTTTTTCTCCAGTTATAATACAGAAAAGGCGAATTCACTTTTAGAAGTGAATGCTTCACAAAAAGACAAAGATTTTATAACTGCTGTAAATTGGAAAAAGGCAGAGGAATATGTAAAAGCCGGAAAAGGAACCAGAAAAACAGTAAAGTATGCACATAACCTGTTGGATGAAAGTAAACATATGGTTACATCCGAAATTTTAAAAGAGGTGTTAGTGCTTGATCCAAAGGAATTGAAAGATATGGTATATTTTATTCCTTGTCCGAAATCGCCACATGGTTGTGATGTAGATCCTACCGGTGAATATATAGTGGGCAGTGGTAAGCTTGCAGCATTAATTCCTGTATTCTCTTTCACTAAAATGCAGAAGGCAATTGCAGAGAAACAATTCGATGGAGAGTATGATGGTATTCCTGTATTAAAATATGAATCTGTATTATACGGTGAAGTTGCAAAACCTGGATTGGGACCATTGCATACGGAGTTTGATGGTAAGGGTAATGCTTATACATCTTTTTTTGTATCTTCTGAAATTGTGAAATGGAATATTAAAGATCTGAAAGTGCTGGATCGCGTTCCTACTTACTATTCTATTGGACATTTATGCATACCTGGTGGTGATAGCCGTAAGCCTTTTGGAAAATATGTTATTGCATATAATAAAATTACAAAGGATCGCTATCTTCCTACCGGCCCTGAGTTGGCGCAGAGTGCTCAGTTATATGATATATCAGGAGATAAAATGCAGTTGTTGCTTGATTTTCCAACCGTGGGAGAACCACATTATGCACAGGCATGTCCTGCAGAACTGATTTCAAAAAACTCAAAGAAAATTTTCAGAATTGAAGATAACAATCACCCATATGTTTCAAAAGGCGAGAAGGAAGCGAAGGTAATTCGTGAAGGGAATAAAATTCATATATATATAACTGCAATCCGTTCTCATTTTGTTCCTGATAATATTGAAGGTGTAAAACTTGGTGATGAAGTTTATTTCCATGTTACAAATCTTGAACAGGATTGGGATGTGCCACATGGTTTTGCTGTTAAGGGTGCAAACAATGCTGAGCTTCTTATAATGCCGGGTGAAACGTGTACACTTAAGTGGGTGCCGGACAGAATTGGAATTTTCCCGATTTACTGTACTGATTTTTGCAGTGCACTTCATCAGGAAATGCAAGGTTATGTAAGAGTATCTCCCGCAAACAGTTCACTTCCGATTTCATTCAGTACAGGTAAGAAAGACTAACTATTCGGGAGGAAATTAATCCTCCCGGATTTATTTTTAAGCACATGATAAAATCCGCCTTTAATAATAAATGGACAATGCCGGCTATAACGATTGCCTGCTTATTATTACTGGCAACTTTATTTTTTCCGATCTGGAAAATTGATCTCACTGCACCGCAATATCCTGAAGGACTTTCTTTAAAAATCTGGGCGAATAAGCTCGGTGGAAATGTTGATACCGTAAATGGCCTGAATCATTATATAGGAATGAAGAAACTTGTAGCTGATGAATTTGTGGAATTTAAAATTCTGCCAGGGCTTATAATATTCTTTGCCCTGTTTGGTATTATTACCGCTCTTCTCAACAAAAGAAAATTATTATATATATGGATGTCGGTGTTTTTAGCTTTTGCTTTCCTTTCAATTACCGATTTTTATTACTGGGAATATAACTATGGACATAACCTGGATCCAATGGCACCGATCCAGGTACCGGGAATGGCTTATCAACCTCCGCTGCTTGGATATAAACAGATGCTTAATTTCAGTGCTTATTCTATTCCTGATATCGGAGGATGGTTGTTTATTGCATGTGGCGCAGTAATGTTTGCATTGACTTTATCGGAGCGGCATTCACAAAGAAAACGTAGTGTAAGCAACGCAACAGTTATGGTTGCAGCATGTATGCTTCCTTTACTAATAGTGTCGTGCAATAATGGAGTTAAGCCAATCAACTATGGAAAGGATAATTGCAACCATTGCAAAATGACAATTGTTGATAGGAAATTCGCAGCAGAGATTATTTCCAATAAAGGAAAGATTTACAAAATGGATGATTTGATCTGCGCAAAAGGGTTTATCAGTGAACAGCTTATTCCTGCAAATGAAATAAAGCAGGTATATGTAAATAATTATTCCGGCACTGGTGAATTGTTTGAAATTAAATCGATGACTATTGTTCATAATGCTTTATTGCAAAGCCCTATGGGAGGTAGTATGGCTGCCTTCACTTCAAAAACTGAAGCAGAAAAATATATACAGGAAAATGGAGGTGAGATTATTTCTTTAGAAATTGCAACAGGATTTAAATGATATTTAAAAACGGACATCTTCTTTTTTTTACTGCTTTCGCGATGTCTTTGGTTAATCCGGTAAATGCTTTAACGCATACGGTTTATCCTGGTTATGTAACTTCACGCATCAACACAATTATTTCTAAAACTTCTCCGGGCGATACCATTTTATTTAAGCAGGGCCACTATATTATTAATAACATTTTGGTATTAAATCCTGTTGTCCTTATCGGAGAAAAATATCCGGTTCTTGATGGCAATAATAAAAATCAGATTTTAAGTATTGGATGCGATAAGGTTACGGTAAAAGGTTTTAAATTTATTAATACAGGGTTTTCCGGCATGAATGAGATAAGTGCTGTGAGAATACAAAATGCCGGCAATATTAATATCACTGGAAATATTCTTGAAAATGTTTTCTTCGGCATCTATTGCCTGAATGCAAACTCCTGTTATATCGGAAATAACAGGATTCATTCCGTATCTGTACATGAATTACAATCCGGTAATGGTATCCATTGCTGGAAGTCTGATTCCATGCATATATATAATAATAATATCAGCGGACAACGGGATGGAATCTATTTTGAATTTGTTACCAATTCTGTAATACAAAAAAATGTTAGCCATGAAAATCTTCGATATGGATTGCATTTTATGTTCTCACACCATAACAGCTATCTGTCAAATAAATTCGACAATAATGGAGCAGGAGTGGCAGTAATGTATTCTCATAATGTTACTATGGTGAATAATATATTTACTGATAATAAAGGACAATCATCCTATGGCATACTGATGAAGGATATTTCAGATAGCTATGTAAAAGGGAACCAATTTTTAAATAATACTATTGGTATATATATGGAAGGTACCAGTCGTATCAATGTAAGAAGTAATATATTCAGAAGTAATGGCTGGGCTTTTAAATTGCAGGCAAGCTGCAGTGATATTCTCATAGAGAGAAATGAGTTTATAGGAAACACTTTTGATGTTGCAACTAATGGCAGCCTGGTGTTAAATAAGTTTTCAAATAATTACTGGGATAAATACGAAGGATATGATCTGAACAGGGATGGAATTGGTGATGTACCTTATCGACCTGTGAGCCTGTTTTCCATAATTGCAGAACGAATGCCATACAGCATAATGCTTTACCGTTGTTTTATGGTAATGCTTCTTGAACGAACAGAGAAAGCGGTTCCAGGATTAACGCCTGTGGATTTGAAAGATGATAAACCGTTTATGAAAGCTTCTTCATTATGATCCGGGTTGAGAACATATCTAAGAAATTCGGAAAGCTGGTTGTGCTGGATAAAGTTTCCTTATCACTGGAAAAAAATAAATGCATTGCGTTGATCGGACCAAATGCCTCGGGAAAGACAACACTTATTAAAACAATTCTTGGACTGGTGCTCGCTGACCAGGGTAATATTTATGTGAAAGGAATACTTATTAATAAGGATTGTGAATATCGAAGAGATATTGGTTACATGCCACAGATAGGACGTTATCCTGATAACATGACGATAGTTCAGTTATTTAAAATGATTACCGATATGCGAAAGACATCACAGGATAAATGTGATATCGATCTGTTCTCAAGATTTGAAATCCGGAGAATAGAGGAAAAAAGATTAGGTACTTTATCGGGAGGAACAAGACAAAAAATAAGTGCATGCCTTGCCTTCTTATTTAATCCTGAAATATTAATTCTGGATGAACCGACAGCCGGGCTTGATCCTGTGTCAACAGAAATAGTAAAAGAAAAAATAAATGCAGAGAAAAATAAAGGTAAGTTAATCATCATCACCTCTCATGTGTTAAGTGACCTTGATGAACTGGTGGATGAAATTGTTTTTTTGCAGGATGGAAAAATAAATTTCAGGAAAAATATTGAGCAGTTACGGACTGAAACCGGAGAAGCAAAATTGTCAAAAGCAATAGCTAAATTAATGGGTTACCAGCATGGGTAAAATATTCAAATATATATTTATCGATATCCTCCGGAATAAAATAATTTTATTCTACACAATAGCACTTCTGGTTATCAGCTTAAGCGTATTTAATATTTCTGAAACAACAGAAAAGGCAATTATCAGCTTGCTGAATCTCGAGTTAATAATTCTGCCGCTGATTTGCGGTGTGTTTGCAACCATTTATTATTACAATTCATCTGAGTTTATTGAATTGCTGGTTGCACAACCTTTAAAAAGAAAGGTGATATTCGGAAGTATTCTAGGTGGATTAACCGGTGCTTTATCGCTTGGCTTCTTGGCCGGAATAGGAATTCCATTGCTGATCTATTCTTTTGATATAAGCAGTTTGTTATTTGTCGCTTCGGGCCTGATCCTCACGGCATGCTTCACCGCATTCTCATTACTTGCAGCAGTTTATACAAAGGATAAAGCCAAAGGAATAGGAGTGACAATACTATTTTGGTTTTATTTTACTCTTATATATGATGGATTGATTTTGTTCTTCTTATTTCAATTCAGCGATTATCCTTTAGAGAACTATCTTATTGCACTGTCGTGTCTTAATCCTCTTGACCTTGTACGGATACTGATCTTGTTACAGGTAGATATTGCAGCTATTATGGGTTATACCGGAGCTGTATTCAAAGATTTTTTCGGCGGCTCCGGAGGAATGATCTTCTCTGTTTTTATTCTCATTCTGTGGGTGATTATTCCATCATGGCTGGCAGTAAAAAAATTCAATAGTAAGGATTTGTAATATATATATGAAACATAAAACCGCTTTTTACTGCAATTCTTTTTGTAAGACTTATATCCCATGCTTTCAATCATCATAAATGTTACTATGGAACTCTAACCCGGAACCAGTTATTTGTTAAATTAAACAACTTAACAATTTGGAGTTATGATTAAAAACAATAAATTCTGGATAATCATTTCATTAATAAACCTTTCTATTGTTGCTTTATTAGGAATGGTATTAAGAAGTAAATTTCTGTTTTCTGTATTACCATTTATAGAATACAGGAATGTATTGAGTGCTCATTCCCACTTCGCTTTTGCAGGATGGGTTACGTTGTCGCTTGCTGTTTTGTTGATTAATATGCTGCCGGAAGTAAAAAGAAATAATAATAAATATCAGGTGATTTTAGCAGGACTTGAAATTACTGCAGTAGGCATGTTGCTCAGTTTCCCCTTACAAGGTTATGGACCAGTTTCTATTTTCTTTTCTACTGCATTTATTTTTTTTACCTACTTCTTTTCAGGCGTATTTATTTCTGATATTATTAAAACAGATAAAGCAACTGCAATTAAAATTCTCTCAACAGGAGCTTTAATCTGTCTGGTGTTATCATCTGCCGGACCTTTTACTCTTGCATATATGCTTGCCTCGCAATCAGGGGATGCTGTGTTATACCGCGATTCACTTTATGGGTATCTGCACTTTCAGTATAATGGTTTTTTTACGCTTTCTGTATTTGCTGTTTTTTTTGACCAGGTATATCAACGGCTTAATCATTCAGCAAGCAGATCAATACTTCAATTTTCTGTTTCAGTATTATTATCCATTGTACCTGCTCTTTTTCTTTCGTTAACATGGCACTCTGATAACCTGTTTATAAAATTTGCTTCTTCGGTTGGATGTTTATTTGTTCTGATAACAATTATCTATTTTCTTAAAGTAATGATAGAGTTAAAACGTACTGTGAAATTTGCAAATGTATTTACCCGCAACCTTTGGATGCTTGCTATGATTTCCTTTGCCATAAAATCGCTGCTGCAAATGGGAACCATTGTTCCCGATATTGCCAATGCAGTTTTTGGATTCCGTCCGGTAATTATAGGATTCTTACATCTGGTATTTCTTGGATTTGTTACCTTTTATATATTAAGTTACTGGATGGAAAAAAAGTATTTTGCGCTGGAAAATAAATTTGTCAAAAGTTCACTTGTATTGTTTACAGCGGCAATTGCTGCCAATGAAATAGTATTGTTAATTCAGGGTATTGGATTAATGTTACATGTTACTAATCCTGTTTATCCATGGTTACTCTGGTTGATCAGTATTCTGTTGTTTACGGGAGCAATTTCGCTGGCCCTTTCGGTGGTTAACTCAATTAGGAAAAAAGTTTCCATTGTTTGAATCTGACTAATGCTGAATAAACAAACTCTCTCTCAACTTAGCTTCCCCTGATAAATACGGAACACTAAATTTCTTCCCCCTCACTTTCAACCAAAAAACTTTTTCAATTATAAAACCTGATTCCGTTTGACTAAATTACAACCACAATAAATGATTGTAATACAACCGTAGTTAAATGAAGTTAGTGAGAGTGGGAGTTGGGCAGCCATGTGCTTTGCCTTTGATGAATGATAGTGTGCCTGCAGGGTTTCCCAGTCCGGCAACGGATCATGTGGAAGACAGGATTGATTTGAATGATTTAATTATTAAACATCCATCGGCCACATTTTTTATTCGTGTAGAAGGTGATAGTATGAAAGATGCTTTTATACCGGAGCATGCATTGCTTGTAATTGATCGCTCAATAAAACCTGTAAGCAATAACATTGTGCTGGCTGTTATTGGCGATGAGTTTACTGTTAAGCGATATGTGGTAAACAGTAAAGGCACATTTCTTTATCCTGCCAATAAAAAATATAAGGCATTACAGATTACTGAAGAAATGAATATGAAAGTATGGGGCGTTGTAACGCATATTATTATTGATACAAAGGTGTTGCACGATGATAGGGATTATTGACTGCAACAGTTTTTATGCATCGTGCGAGCGCATCTTTCAACCAAAGCTGGAAGGCAAACCGGTAATTGTATTAAGCAACAATGATGGTTGTGCCATTGCATTAACTGATGAGGCAAAAGCATTGGGAATAAAAATGGGAACACCTGCACATTATATAGATAAAGATGTGTTGTTGAAAAATAATGTAACTATGTTTTCCAGCAACTATACTTTGTATGGCGACATCAGCAAACGCGTTACAGATACTATTGGTGAGTTTGTTCCCCGCATGGAAATATATTCTATTGATGAAGCCTTTATTGATCTCAGTGGTATTGCAATGAAAGATATAGAACCACTGGCACATAAAATACGTCAGACAATAAAACAGCACATTGGTATTCCGGTAACCATTGGTATTGCCAAAACAAAAACATTAGCGAAGTTGTGCAATCGCTTCGCAAAAAAAACAAAGAAAGATGGGGGTGTTCATATAGCAACTACACAACAGCAGGTAGATGAAGTATTGCATTTCACGCAGATTGGTGATGTGTGGGGAATTGGTGCGCAACATGCAAAAATGCTGCAGCTTCATAAAATAAAAACGGCGTACGATTTTATTCAGTTGCCACAACAATGGGTGTTAAAAGAAATGACCGTTGTGGGTTTACGCATGTATCGTGAGCTGATGCAGCAGGCAAGTATTAAATGGGAGTTTCAGCCACCACGCAAAAAGAATATTGCAACGGGAAGATCGTTCGGAAAACTGTTAAGTGATGCACCCACTATTGCAGAAGCATTATCCAACTATGCCGGTAATGTTGCTTTAAAATTACGTCAGGAGAAAAGTTGTGCAAAGGCACTTACCGTATTTTTAAATACCAATCCATTTCGTCCGGAAGATAAACAGTATGCACGTTCTATTACACTGGAGTTGCCTGTTGCTACCAACAGCACCAATGAAATTGTGGCGTATGCATTAAAAGGCTTTCATTATATTTATGCTGAAGGATACAACTTTTTAAAAGTAGGAGTTAATGTGGGTGAAATTGTGCCGGAAGAAAATGTACAGATTGGTTTATTTGATGAAACAGACAGAGATAAAAATAACAAAGTAATGAAAGCACTGGATACTATTAACAATATATATGGAAGAGATACAGTACGGCTGGCAGTACAAGGCTTTGAAAAGAAATGGAAGATGCGCCAGGCACGATTATCAAACAGATATACAACCAATATAAATCAATTGCTAACAGTGAAAATTTAAGTCTTGATACTTGATACTTGATACTTGCTACTTGATACTAAACTATGTTTAATCCATTTGTCCCTTTCACCAAACAATTGCTTGATGCAATGCTTGCGAAGAATAAAAAATATTTTGTAAGGCAAACATGTCAACGTGGAATGCCTTTGCAGGATGCTTCCGTAAAAGGAGCATTTATTTTTACGCATTACGATAGTGAGAAAGAAGCCATCGTGCATTATGATGGATTGAAAAAAGATACTTACCGTTTTCTTTATGATGCAACTATTCCGGAGCACCTGGAACGGTTAAACATTGCAGGCAATAATCCGGAACCTTATCGTATTTTTGCTGCAGTGGCACGTCCGGGTTGGGAGGAAGAAGCAAAGAAGCACCTGCTGGAAAAAGTAAAGTATTTTACAGAGCATAAGTTGAGTTGGAAACCATCACGGGCAGATGGTGTGAATCTGAAATTATATATTCAATTCGGTCAGTTGTTTGCAGAAATACGGTTGCACAATCAAAAGATAAAAGTAAATCTTGAAGAAATAGAAAAACTATAAATGTGTTACGATGTAAATTTTGAATCGGGTATAGAACTCATCACCGATTATCTGCCTGATTTAGTTATTCCGCCGGAAATAGATTTTAATTTTTACCTGCAGGCACACATACAGGCGCAGGCTTTTTTACCACATCCTGTTATTATTATGGAAAATGATAAGCCCACATTAAAATTATTTGAGTGGGGAGTTATAGCATCGTACATGAACACGCCTGAAAAAATAAAAAAAAGCAGAGCATGGATGTGTAATGCAAGAGCAGATAAAATTTTAGATAAATCATCCTATTGGTATCGCATACGTACACAACGATGTTTAATTCCGGTGAATGGAATTTACGAACACAGAAAAGTTGCTACTCATAAAAACAAAATACCCTATCATGTATGTGTGAAAAATGAGAAGCTGCTTTTCTTGCCAGGCTTATATAATTATTCTCCCATTGCTGATCCTGACACAGGTGAGTTTATTGGTACGTACACAATGGTTACACGCAGTGCAAATGGTTTAATGAAGCAGATACATAATTCAGATCCTGAAGATCCACGCATGCCATTATTCTTACCATTTGAGATGGCTAAAAAATGGTTGTACGATGTTACTGATGATGCAATAGAAGAAATATTATCATTTGAAATGCCATCAGAAAATTTAGAACATCATCCTGTGTTTACTATTCGTGGAGGAAAGTTGCGTCCTGATAATAAGAGCAAAAACGAATATTATGAATGGGTTGGATTGCCGGAGATTGTTGTTGAGTAACAAATTATTTTCAATTCTACTGATGCGGATTTGAATGGCATTCGGGACGCAGGATTTCTTTTTTAAAAATTTTGCTGTAAATTGCGCTACTTATCAGCCACCATTTATGCAGTTAATTTCAAGAGTCTTTCTTAGCATTCTGATTCTATTAAGCTTTTCAAATGTGATTGCAAATTCTGACAACGACAGCCTTCTATCGGTGTATAATGAGTTGCATAATGAGAAAGCAAAAACACTTTTGCTATTAAAAATTTCGGAACCGTTAATCGAATCAAATATTGATACTGCTATTGTCCTCTGTAAAGAAGCAAAGATTCAGGCGGAGAAATTAAAAGATGATTCTTTAGAATTGGTATGTTGTGGTTATTTGGTTTGGGCTTACACGAATAAACCCTACTCGGAAGATTCTGCACTTACTTACATTCCTCTAATTGAAAAACTTATTCTTAAAAACTACCTTCCTGATTTAAATTTTTCAGTCTTCACAAGAGTTGCTGATGCTTATAGGGAGTTACATCAGTATCCTAATGCTACTATCTATTATCAAAAAGCGGCAGAAGTTGCTATGCTTACTAATGAAACAAACAAAATATGCATTGCTAAACTTAACCTTGGTGAGATTTATCGCAAATCAAGTTTATTTGATCAGGGCATGGAGGTTTTTAAAGAAGCGGCTATTCTTGCTGAAAAAAATAATACCCTTAAAAATACAATTGGTGCATACCGTGGTATTGGAATATGTTATGATCTTAAAAAAGATTATGATAACTCCGCTAAGTATTTTAAAATGGCATTGGATGCATCGCTTCGTGATAAGGAGGAAAAAACAGCTTACAGCAACTATGGTAATTATTCTGTTGCATTGGGACATTTAAAAAAATATGATGAAGCCATTGCCAGTGTAAAAAAGGCTGTTGAATTAGGGTTAAAATACAGGCCTAAGGACGTTCAGACGGATTATAAGAATTTAGCGGAGTTCTATATGAACAAAAACGAATTAGACAGTGCCGTAAAATATTGCCATCTGTCTTTAGCAATTGCTGAAAAAACCAATCAGCAGATTATACAGGCAATTATTCACAGGATGCTTGCAGATATTAATCATATGAAAGGAAATTACCAGGAAGCATTTGTTCACCTTGATAAATATAAAATCATTACCGATAGTTTAAATAGTAAATCGCGGGAAAACACCGTTGCTGAAATGGAAGCGGTGTATGAAAACAAAGAGAAGAAAGCAAGAATTGAATTGCTGAACAAAGAAAGTGATATTAAAACTTTAAGGTTGCAGCAAAAGGAAATTGCCTTGCATGAGGCAGCACTCACCACACATCAAAAGGAAAATGAAATAACGTTGCTGAATAAAGCCAAAGAAATCAGTAAGCTCACATTATCCAATACACAGCAACAACTATTGCGAAGAGAGTTAGAGGCAAAGACTCAGCAGGATGAATTGGAGTTAATGCAAAAAAATAAGTTATTAAGTGAGCACGAATTATCTCAACAAAAGATTTTGCGTAACGGGTTGTTAGCAGGGTTACTTTTATTAACACTCATTGGAATTTTATTCTTTAATCGTTTTCAGTTGCGCAAAAAAATTGAACATCAGCAGTCGTTGCTTAATGAACGTAAAAGAATAAGTAACGAATTGCATGATGATTTAGGAAGTGGATTATCTACCATTCGGTTTTTAAGTGAGATGGCAAAATCACAATCGCAAAACGGTGATATGAAAAATCAGTTGGAAAAGATTTCAAATGTTTCCAGTGACATGGTGGATAACATGCGCCAGATTGTATGGACCATGAATGCTGATGAAAATACAGTAGAAAATCTTATTCTGGATTTAAAAAAATATGTGAACGATTATCTGGAAACCAACAATCTTGCTTTACAATTACAGGTGCAGGAAAATTTTACCAGTCGTAAACTGGCAGGTGATATAAGCAGAAATATTTTTTTAGTAGTGAAAGAATGTTTGCATAATACGGTAAAACATGCAGGAGCCACCGAAGTAAGTTTAATAGTAACAGCAAATGAAAAAGTAAAAATTACATTACGGGATAATGGCAAAGGGTTTAACATACAGGAAAGAAAAAATAAGGGTAAAGGGCTAAGTAATATGAACGATCGTATGCAGGCATGTAATGGAACTTTTGAAATTGAAAATAAAATCGGAACCACTGTTACGCTTACTTTCTGATAGACCAAATGGTCTATTGATCTTAAAATATGTTCAGCCTTAATTTGCATAGCCCTTATTAAACCCCGAAAAAAAAGGACAGATGATTCGTGTAGCAATTGTTGAAGACATCAGTGATATCCGTCAGGGTTTGGAATTAATTCTGAATACTACTGATGGTTTCACTTGTGTTTCCACTTTTTCCAATGCAGAAGATGCAGTGTTGAATTTACCTGCTCTTAATGTGGATGTGGTTGTTATGGATATTCATTTACCAGGCATGACAGGCATTGAATGTATTACAAGAATAAAAGATAAATGTGCCGGCACGCAGTTTATGATGTTTTCTGTTTACGATGATGATGATAATATTTTTGATGCGCTGAAAGCAGGTGCTGCAGGATACCTGTTAAAGAAAACATCTCCGGGAAAAATTATTGATGCCATCGTTGAATTGCAAAATGGAGGATCACCCATGAGCGCACATATTGCGCGTAAAGTAGTATCCGCTTTTCGCCAGCCGGAGAAAAATAAAACCACTGAAGATGCATTATCATCCCGTGAAATGGAAGTGCTGCAACTGCTTGCAAAAGGATTGCTGTACAAAGAAATTGCAGTGAAACTTTCGATAGCCACAGGAACTGTGAAGCAACACATTCATAATATATATGAAAAACTTCACGTGCAAAATAAAACCGAAGCCATTAATAAAATTTTTAAGAATACGGCAAAAATTTAAAAGCAAGGTTCTTGTTCCAGCTAACATCCGAACCCTTTGTTCTATTGCAATTGTTCTTAAAATGATTTTGCCAATCTCTTTAACAACGCAATAATTCAAAGAAAGTAATTATGAAAATTCAACCACCTCGAACAAAATTATTCGTAGTAATGTTTTTGTTCGTGTTAAATCCTTTGTTTGCTGCACGAACTCCATTATCACGATCATTTATAAGACCCAACCATATTACACCAGGTCTGAATAAAGATTCTTTAACATTTAAACAAGTTGAATATTCAATGGGTTCGGTAATCGAACTTGTATCAGATCATATAAATATTAATCAGGATATAAGCATAGCAGTTGATCAAACAGATGCATACGTAAATAATCCAGAACCATACATACAGATTTGCAATAGCATATGTATTGATGTGGGCGGAGTGACGTTTAAAACCAGAGATCATCCAAACCTTCATCCTAATAATTGTTCTATATGTTGTGATTTTCCCAGCATGTGCCCTGAACCAAGTGCCTGGCCACCTTTTGCTAACTGCGGAACAGTGGAGGCATATAATGGTGAGTATGCGTGTCAAATATCCCCTCCATGTCCAACCCGGTTTTACAGAGATATGGATAGTGACGGTTATGGTAATGAAAGTGCCGCGGTTTTCGCCTGTAGTCCGCCCACAGGTTACATAAGCGATTTCGGAGATTGTAATGATAACAACAATTTGATTCATCCATTTGCACTTGACGTTCCCAATAATGGTATTGACGAAAATTGTGACGGACACGATTCAATTACACCTTTTTTAGAGCATTTAGTAAAGGATGTAAAAGTGGATACAACACTTGGATTGCTCTCTTTAACCCCAATACCCAATTTGCAGGTAAAGGCTTATCATAACAATATATTAGAAGAAGTGGCTACCACCAACAGTGCAGGGAAGTTTCATTTTACCACGCTCAACATCAATAATTATTACACCTTAGAATTTCACTATCAAACAGTAGATGGTATACCGGAAAATATATATTCGGATTATATATATATCAACTACAAACCTGATGATACCATTCCCACCATATTGATTCCTTACACTGCTCTGCTTCAGACCCGGCAACTCCTGAACACAATACGCGATAAAGGCACTTATACTCTTTCTTATTCATTAATAGATATTGTGAATACGGTATTGGATACCTTAAACCTTAATAATGCCACTTCACCTTTACGTAAAGTTTACGATGTTGCAGCTATTGATACGTTGCTCAATGACTGGCGAACGATTGATAAATTGGAGGCTACTGATGTAATAACTAACCTGGGCAGAGTTTACATCTCCATGTATGCCAACAATCAATATGCTGAAGATGCTTACAGGTTAGCTGCACTACCCTCGCAGGCAATCAGTGAGTTGGTGATGGGAGTTTTGGAAATAACAAAAGTGCAGGATAAATTAAATGAATTAGCATCAGGCGGTGCCCCTGGTATATCAAGTCCTGTTTTGGAATTGGCTCAGAAGGCAGCAAAATCTGTTGTATCAGCCATATTGCAAAACACCAGCTATTGCCTTAAGTTACGCATGGCCTCACTTCCTGAAGGAATGGAAAAAAGCGAGATTAATGTTTTACTAAAAGCAATTACTGTGGGAGCTTTATTTTTAAAAGAACGTCCTGAAGCAACCGTTGGAATTATGCTGGATTTGGTTAAAGAAATAATCAGCAACGAAGGGTTTATGTTATTATATGAAAATTATCTGGAGGATTCTCAGTCATTAATTGCAGCCACTTATGATAAAGCTGTGCTGCTTGTACCTCCTGATTCTACTTTTCAATTTGCTTATGATAAAGTGGCTAAGGATAACGGAACCTCTCATGTTTACAAAGGTCATGATAAAGCAGATTTAGCTATTGATGCCTGCAACACTTTATTTAATAATGTAGATAAGCTGAATGCCGTGGTTTCGGTAACCGATGTACTTTCACAATATGTATCCCTTGCAGGAAATAGTGAAGTACAGCGGCTGGTTTCATTTTTTAAAACAGCAACTAACTTGTTCACTGCATTCAAAATGGGGAATTACGGAACGGCATTGTATGTTGGATTCTCTGCGCTCTTAGATAACCGGATACAGCAAGGAAAAATTCCGACATTGGCTTTCAGTCCCGGCATAGTTTATCAAAATCGGGTTTCATCATCCACAGTCTCCAATAGCGCAGGTTCCATATCGGCCCGATCAAGTACTAATCAAATTACAATCTACAATCAAAAGTTAGATAGTATCATTTACTTAATCCAAAACAATTCCAACCAACAAGCGATTGAAAAGACAAAAGAACTTATTGATTTCAGTGCTTCTCTGGATAAAAATTTAAATACTGAAACACGAAACATTGCTTCCATTGCCGATAAGGCCATTTTAGCTATTCCGGAGTTTGACAGTTTGTTTATCTCCTTATCTGAAGATTATGCAAACACAACATCTTACCGCAACGCAATTAATTTTAATATGGCAATTTGGTTTCTTGATACAACAGCATATACTTTTCGCGATACCATTTTTCAACTTGCCAGTGATGTGAAAGCGTACAATCTGAAAATTGATAAAACGTTGGAAATAATGGACAGTATCACGGCAATATTTCAGGTTCCGGTGAGGGTAATGATAACAGGTGTTGATGGCGAAAAGGAAGTTAAACAAGGCGATACTACACACATCACTGTTTCATATCAAAACTTTGGTACCGACACTGCAACACTATGTTATTTTCATTTGGATATTGATAGCGCTTATATCATTTCATCCGATTCTCTTTATATTGGTGATGTAAGTCCGGGAGGCATTGGCCAGGTTGCATTTGATATTTATTCTCCTCTTTTAGACACGTTTGCAGTATATCCAATGTTATTGATAGTAAGTAATGGAGAAGGTGATCAGGATCAGAATTACATCATAACCAAAACGCATGAAATATGTGAGAACGGAATAGATGATAATCACAATGGTTCAATAGATGAGAATTGCAGCCTGACCTTGCATTTAAAGTTTTTTCTCGAGGGATATTATCTCGGAGGAGATAGCATGATAGCCGTACTTGATCCGTTATATAAGCCTGCTGTAAGCGATACTATTACTGTAGAATTGCACGACGTAATTAACCCCTACATGCTTATTGCATCTAATACAAGTGTTATAAATACTATGGGGTTGGGTGATTTTAAATTTTCTCTGGAGCTAAAAAATCATTCTTACTATATTGTTGTTCGCCATCGCAACAGTATTGAAACCTGGAGCAAAGCTCCTTTGCTTTTGGATGCAAATGAAGTATTGTTTGATTACATCCATTAAGAATATAAATCCTTCTCTCATAGCAGCGTGCCCGTGTGCTGCCTGTTTTGATAGCTTCCAGCTACAATGAAGTCGGCCTGTTTAACACTCCGCTTTTCGCCAACCGGAGAAAAATAAAACCACTGAAGATGCATTATCATCCCGTGAAATGGAAGTGCTGCAACTGCTTGCAAAAGGATTGCTGTACAAAGAAATTGCAGTGAAACTTTCGATAGCCACAGGAACTGTGAAGCAACACATTCATAATATATATGAAAAACTTCACGTGCAAAATAAAACCGAAGCCATTAATAAAATTTTTAAGAATACGGCTAAGATTTAAAAGCAGGTTCTCTTTTTAGTATCAAGATATTAGTATCAAGTATCAAGACAAAAAATAAAAATTGACGATAATTCTCTATTAAAAGAAAAATCAATTCCCTTTCCGGGGAGAGGAATAAAGGGTGAGGCAAGGAGAATGATTAAAATATCTTCAGGCACCTGATGCTGATAAACTGGAAATACTTTTTGGATTAATCTGTAAATATTTATTTCACCTTTAAGTGAACCTATTCAGTCAGGACCCACACTCAACTGAATTGATAGACCTTTTTATCTATTGTTCAGCTTTGGTTTAACCCTGATTTTTGTGAGGATTATAAGTGCCAGAACTTATTCACTCCTGCATAAAAATTAAATCCACCACTTCTGTATGAAAACAACCCTTACAAAAACAATCTGCTGTTTATTGCTGCTATTTAACAATCTTCAAAGCATTGCGCAAACAGGTGCTGCTTTACACTTTGATGGAAATGACTATGCTTTTTACAATACGTCAAATTCCCTCTTAAGTCCCACTGGTCAAATTACTTTGGAAGCGTGGGTTTATCCTGAAAATTTTGTTACAGGTACTTCCGGCATTATAGCAAGAATAAATACTACAGGCGGATATGAATTAAATGTAAATAGTAATGGTACATTTTTCGCCAGAATAGTTATTGGAGGTGGAACAAAATTAGCGAATGGTGGTTCGCTACCTTTAAATCAGTGGA
>JBDTVD010000033.1:0-17998 GCA_040007375.1 Bacteroidota bacterium
AATCCAATTCTTAATTCTTCATTCTTAATTCTTCATTTATTAATAGTCCATTCCGCCCATTCCGCCTGGCATTCCACCTGGCATACCTGCTGGCTTATCTTCTTTAATATCAGAAAGCACACACTCCGTTGTTAAAAGCATACCTGCAATTGAAGCAGCATTTTCTAATGCAACACGAGTAACTTTAGTAGGATCGATAACACCTGCAGCCAACATGTTCTCATAAACATCAGTACGTGCATTGTAACCGAAATCATCTTTACCTTCTTTCACTTTCTGTACAACGATAGAACCTTCAATTCCTGAGTTGATAACGATCTGACGAAGTGGTTCTTCCAATGCGCGTTTAACGATTGCAATACCTGTTGTTTCATCTTCATTGGTTCCTTTTAATTTTTCAAGTGAAGTGATAGTACGGATGTAAGCAACGCCTCCCCCTGGTACAATTCCTTCTTCAACAGCAGCACGTGTTGCATGTAATGCATCGTCAACACGATCTTTCTTTTCTTTCATTTCCACTTCAGTAGCTGCACCAATATATAATACGGCAACACCACCTGCTAATTTCGCTAAACGTTCCTGTAATTTTTCTTTATCGTAATCAGATGTTGAAGCATCAATCTGAGCTTTGATCTGACTTACACGTCCTGTGATATCTGCTTTTTTACCAGAACCATTAACGATAGTTGTATTGTCTTTATCAATGCTGATTTTTTCTGCTTTACCCATATCTTCCAGAGTAATATCTTCCAGCTTGCGACCTTGCTCTTCAGAAATTACAGTACCACCGGTAAGGATAGCAATGTCTTCCATCATCGCTTTACGACGATCACCAAAACCTGGAGCTTTAACAGCAGCAATTTTTAATGAACCGCGTAATTTGTTTACTACTAAAGTTGCTAATGCTTCACCATCTACATCTTCAGCAATAATTAAAAGAGGACGACCAGTCTGAACAACTTTTTCTAAACCTGGAAGTAATTCTTTCATGTTAGAAATTTTCTTTTCGTAAAGCATGATGTATGGATTTTCTAAAACAGATTCCATTTTATCAGCATTGGTTACGAAATAAGGAGATATATATCCACGATCGAACTGCATACCTTCAACAATTGTAACTGATGTTTCAGTTCCTTTTGCTTCTTCAACAGTGATCACACCTTCTTTTTTTACCTGAGCCATTGCATCTGCAATCAGCTTTCCGATTTCCATATCGTTATTTGCAGAAATGGAGGCAACCTGTTGGATCATTTTATTATCATCACCAACAGTTTTACTCATTTTCTTTAACGACTCCACAACAGTTTGAACCGCTTTATCAATACCACGTTTTAAATCCATTGGATTTGCTCCAGCAGCAACATTCTTTAAACCTGCAGTAACAATTGCCTGAGCAAGAACGGTTGCTGTTGTTGTTCCATCACCTGCTACATCAGCAGTTTTAGAAGCAACTTCTTTCAACATCTGTGCACCCATGTTTTCAATAGGATGCGATAATTCAATTTCTTTTGCAACAGTAACACCATCTTTAGTAATTGAAGGTGCACCATATTTTTTATCAATGATAACGTTACGTCCTTTTGGACCTAATGTAACTTTCACTGCATTTGCCAATGCATCCACACCACGTTTCAGTGAGTCGCGCGCATCGGTGTTAAAGGTGATATCTTTTGCCATATGTTTTTTAGTTTTTTTTGTTAAAGGGTATTAGTTAATTTAAAATCGTAAATCGTAAATCGTAAATCAAACTAGATTACTGCGAACACATCTGATTCGCGCATGATTAAATAATCTTTTCCATCAACACTGATTTCTGTTCCGGCATACTTACCATATAAAACGGTGTCACCAACTTTAACAGTCATCGGCTCATCTTTTTTACCGGTTCCTACTGCTACTATTTTACCTTTCTGAGGTTTTTCTTTTGCGGTATCAGGAATGATTAATCCGCTTGCGGTTTTTTCTTCAGCCGGTGATACTTCAACGATCACGCGATCAGCCAATGGCTTAATGCTTACTTTGCTCATGGGTTATAAATTTTTTAATGTTTGATTTTTGGTTTGTACTTATAAAAATGATTGTGCACGCCGCCTGTCGAACATTGTGCCACCACAGGATTAAACGACTGATGCTGCCAAAATTTCAAATTAGGGCAGCATCAGTAATGACAAGCGTGAATCCCTGTCAGCTATTATCTTCCTGAACTGTCAGGAGCAGCAACAGGTGCCTGCTGTTGAGGCTGAGCCGGTGCTGCAGTATTATCAATTTGTTCCTGAATCATAGAGTTACCCGTATCGCTCTTTCCTGTATTATCATGCAGACTGAAATTGGCAACTATAGCAAGTACCAGTAAGCCCATGGCAAATCCCCAGGTTAATTTTTCAAGGAAGTCTGTGGTTTTACGAACTCCCATAATCTGGTTAGAAGCACTGAGTCCTGCAGCCAATCCGCCGCCTTTGGAGTTCTGAACCAATATAATAAGTCCAAGTAGTATACTAACAATGATCAGTAATACAATAATAAAGGTGTACATATTTACAAGTTTTGTTTACTCTTCAATTCCTGAATGAGGGCGGCAAAGTAAGTGCTTTTTTCGGGATGTAACAAACTTAATTTTTCGTAAGTGGAAATGCCTTTTTCAAAATTTCCCTGGCCTGCATAAATCTTTGCTAAGGTCTCCGAAACAAGATCGTCGTGTTCCTCCAGGCTCTTCTTCGCCATGTTAATAGCTGAATAAAATGTGCTTCTGGCCGGAGTTATTCTTGGTTCTTCTTTTATAAAACGATCAATAATTCCCGGCTCTGGTTTTGGAGTCCGGTCATCAGTTGAATTATCTTTTTTAACCCGTTGTGCTGATTTTGTTTTGGTTGATGATGGTGATGCCGGTTTTACAATCTTTAGCCATTCTGTAAATGAATGAGGAATTGCAATTGTTTCATATTCCGGATGTTGATTTACAGGTTCCATTATCTGATCCTGTATTACATGTTCATTGATGAGCTTATCAATAGGGTCTTTGCTTTGAACCAGTTTTTCCAGATGTGATTCTATCTGTTCATCATGTTCAGATATTTCTGAAACTGCTTCCATTATGTTGGCTTCTTTAACAGAAATCACTTCTTCAACCAGATTTTCTAAAACAACTTCCTGAATTTCCGGAGTTTCTATTTCAGATGAAAAAGAAATTACGTCATCAGGTAATTCTTCAACAGATTCTTTTCTATCAATGTCGCTAGTATCTTCCAGAGTTTCCATCACAGCAAAATCGTGAACAATATCCTGTTCAATCAGTTGTTCCTGTTCAATAGTAATATCATTTATTTCCGGTTGAAAATCATTTTTTATTTCCGGTTGTTCTTCTTCTGTATTTAAAAGATGGGATACACTGTCATCTATATTATATTGTTGTGATGGAGTATCTTTTACAATGTTTAATTCTTTCAAACGCTGGTCGATAATCTGCTGCAATCTGAATTCCACATCTTCTGAAATAACATCTACATCTTCCTGTAAAAATGTTTCATCACTATCAGTAATTACGGATTGTATTTCTGCAAAAGGTTCTACTTCTGTAATAATTTTTTCCTGTGCAACTTCTTCTTCTGTAATAATTTTATCCTGTGCAACAACTTCTTCTTCAACAGCAGCAGTAATAACAGGTATTGGTTCCGATATAAATTCGTCATTTACAAAATCAGTAGTACTATCATCGGAAACACTTTCAGAAATTCCGGTGCTATGAATAAGACTGAATAAATGTTCTCTGTCCGGAGCATATACAGCTGCAATTTTTAAATACTCCTGGAAACTGTTTTCATCGTTTCCTTTAAGAATTTTTAATTTGGCAAAGTGCAAAGGCTGACAATAAGGATAACGTGCAATCAATTGGGTAAGTTCATCTGCACCAATTGCACCTGAATCATTAGAATTAAATACCTGAAATAATTGATCTCTGTTCATTACCAGTTGCTTGCTGCTCGGTTAAATATATCGTCAACTAACTGACGTGTAATTTCTGTTATAGCTTCCTGTTCTATAGTGGAAAGATTAAGTTTACTATCATAATCGAAATACCTTGTAAATGGTGCTTCAAAACTGAGTTTGCTGTCCTTCGTGTTTACAAACTTAACAAATACAGTAATGGAAAGCCTGTTTTGTGCTGCAGTTTCATTTCCCTGTATGGTAATTGGTTGTGTATTATACTCGCTTATATATCCTTCGAAAGTAAGATCTGCTTCACCATTGGTAAGTGTAAGTCGTGTTTGTGAAAGAAATTTATCTTTCAGTTTTTCAGTGAAAGTCTGGCTAAGTGTAGGTTGAACAAGGGAAGCTCGGTTTTGAAAATACGCAATAGATATTGTTTTTAAATCAGGTGAAAGTGATGCACCGGAAAAGGTATAACAGCCCTGCAGAAAGATTGCAGACGCCAGGATGATTATATATAAGGGAATTCTAAATTTTAAATTCAAAATTATAAATTAATGAAATGTTTTATATTGATACTTATATCCTGCTACTTAAAAATATTCCGAACTGGGAACTAATCACTCCGAACTCACAGCTCACAACTACTACTTCATATTGTATTCGTTCAGTTTTCTATATAAAGTCCGTTCAGAAATACCCAGTTCACGTGCTGCATATTTTCTTTTGCCCTTATGTTTTTCTATTGCCTTATGAATGAGTTCTTTTTCTTTATCGATGATAGAAAGGGATTCTTCTTCCAGCTCTTCATGCGCATCAATATTTATAGGTTTTGGCTGAATGGTAACTCCTGGTTGTTGTGTGTGAATTACGGATTGCTGATCACCATATATCGGAGAATTATATAATGCTCCTCCTGCATCATGGTTCCCGTCATGTCCCTGCATCAATCCGGCAACTACATTCTTTAATTCTGAAAGATCTTTTTTCATATCGAAAAGCACTTTATATAAGAGGTCTCTTTCATTCATGTTATTACCACCCACAAATTCATTTCTCAAAAGCACAGGCAGTTGACTGACATTTTCACCGGGAAGATATTTTAACAATGTTTCAGCACCGATTTCTTTTTTATTTTCAAGAATAGAAAGTTGTTCTGTTACATTTTTCAACTGCCTCACATTTCCCGGCCAGCGATAATCACTAAGTAAACGTTGTGCTTCCGGTAACAGAGTTATCATCGGCATTCGGTATTTATCTGCAAAATCATTGGCAAACTTCCGGAACAAAAGATATATATCTTCTTTTCTTTCACGCAATGGAGGAATGTGAATCGGTACCGTGTTTAAACGATAATATAAATCTTCACGGAATTTCCCGCTTGCAACAGCATCCTGAATATTTACATTACTTGCTGCAACAACACGTACTGTTGTTTTCTGCACTTTGCTGGAACCAACACGAATGAATTCACCGGTTTCGAGAACACGCAGTAACCGAACCTGTGTGAGCAATGGAAGTTCTGCAACTTCATCTAAAAAAATAGTTCCGCCATTCACTACTTCAAAATATCCTTTACGTGCTTCACCTGCTCCTGTAAATGAACCTTTCTCATGACCGAATAATTCGCTGTCAATAGTGCCTTCGGGAATGGCACCACAGTTCACAGCAATGTAAGGTCCGTGTTTACGTGAACTTACGTGATGTATAATCTGAGAAAAAACTTCTTTACCTGTACCACTTTCTCCTGTTATCAATACGGATAAATCAGTTGGAGATACCTGTCGTGCTATATCAATGGCATGCTCCAGTAAAGGACTGTTACCGATAATGCCGAACCGTTGTTTTATTTCGTTAATGGTCATTGTATTCTGTCTGAAAAAATATATATAAACTGAATGATGATAATTATTGAACTGCTTTTCCGATCAGTGTTGCAACGGTGCATTTATCAACGTAAACATTTACATACTCACCAACCTTAAAATCTTCTTTTGGAAAAACAACCACAGTATTCTGGTCATTTCTTCCGGATAAAAACTCTTTTGATTTTTTTGAAAAACCTTCAACAAGTACCCGATGAATTTTATCCACTCCTTTTGCTGTACGTTGAGCTGAAAGTTTTTGCTGTGTACTAACAATTTCTGCAAGTCTCCTGCTTTTAATTGCTGCAGTAATATCATCTTCATACTGACGTGCAGCTAAAGTTCCCGGACGCTCACTGTAAGCAAACATATATGCAAAGTCATATTGCACAAGTTCCATAAGCGATAATGTTTCCTGGTGATCTTCTTCTGTCTCTGAACAAAAACCTGTCATCACATCAGTAGAAATTGCACAACCAGGAATTATTCTGTTAATGGATTCAATAAGCTTTATATATTGTTCACGACTGTAACCACGATTCATCTTTTCCAGCATTCGTGTACTTCCTGATTGAACAGGCAGATGTATATAATTACAGATATTATCATGCTTCACAATACTGTATAAAACGGCATCGGTAATATCTCTTGGATTGGAAGTGGAAAAACGAACTCGTAATTCCGGATTAACCAATGCCACTTTTTCAAGCAGATCAGCAAACGTTACAAATTCTGCCTGCTTAACTTTATCATGTTCATGAGCCAATGCTTTTTGAACAGTTTCCGCATCAAGATCTTTTTTTAATCCTCCACCATTCCATAAATACGAATCCACATTCTGTCCGAGTAATGTTACTTCACGATATCCATCTGCAAACAATTGTTCAGCTTCCTTAACAATACTTTCCGGATCACGGCTTCTTTCACGTCCGCGTGTAAATGGCACCACACAAAAGGAACACATATTATCACAACCACGCATAATAGAAATATAAGCAGTTACACCACTGCCTCCCAATCGCACGGGACTGATATCAGCATAAGTTTCCTCACGGGAAAGCAATACATTAATTGCCTTTTGACCTTCTTCAGTTACTTTTTCAATAAGGTTGGGAAGATCACGATACGAATCAGGGCCGGCAACAATATCCACCAGCTTTTCTTCTTCCATCAGTTTTGATTTCAGACGTTCAGCCATGCATCCTAAAACTCCAACAAGAAGAGAAGGATTATTTTTTTTGGCTTTTTTGAAATCGTGTAAACGTGCACGAACGCGTTGCTCAGCATTTTCACGGATTGCACAAGTGTTAACAAATATTACGTCGGCCTCATTAAAATCAGTAGTTGTAGTAAATCCATCTGCTTTTAAAATGGAGGCAACGATTTCACTATCAGAGAAGTTCATCGCACAACCATAACTTTCGAGGAATAGTTTTTTTTGTGAACCATCCTTATTTTGTTTCCTGTCAAGTACTTCACCCTGTCGCGCTTCATCAATGATCTTATTTCCCTCTTGTAACATGCCTTGAAAATTTGGACAAATGTAGGTTTTTTAAAGCTGCTGACAACGTGTCAGATTATTGAAAATTTGGAAGATCAGATTTCAAATCACTTAATTTGCGCCCCGCAACAACAAGACAATACAGAAAAGATGGCCGAAAATTTAGTAATCGTTGAGTCACCAGCAAAAGCAAAAACCATTGAAAAATTCCTTGGTAAGGACTACATGGTGAAATCAAGTTATGGGCATGTCCGCGACCTGGTGAAGAATGACAAAGGCATTAATATAGAGAAGAATTTCGAACCTGTATATGAAGTGTCGGTTGATAAAGCAAAGGTGGTTGATGAACTGAAGAAACTCAGTAAAAGTGCAAAAACCGTATGGCTTGCAACAGATGAGGACCGTGAAGGAGAGGCCATTTCCTGGCATTTATTTGAATCGCTTAATCTGGATAAGAAACATACCAAGCGAATTGTTTTTCACGAAATCACGAAGCCAGCAATTCTTGAAGCAATAGCCAACCCACGCTTTATTGATATGAATTTAGTGGATGCACAACAGGCACGTCGTATCCTGGATCGTTTAGTTGGATTTGAATTGTCACCGATTCTGTGGAAGAAAGTTAAACCAAGTTTATCTGCCGGTCGGGTTCAATCAGTAACTGTTCGATTAATTGTAGAACGCGAAAGAGAAATTGAATCTTTTAAAGTTGTTTCTGCCTTTAAAGTAACTGCTGAATTTTTAGTGGATGGAAAATCAACTCTTAAAGCAGAATTATCACAACGTTTTCCTGAAGAGAAAGAAGCAATGGCATTTCTTCAGAAATTAATTGGCGCAGAATTTAAAATTGAAAATCTGGAGAAGAAACCAGGAAAGAAATCACCATCAGCACCATTTACTACATCTACCTTACAGCAGGAAGCAAGTCGTAAACTGGGATTTTCAGTGGCACAAACGATGATGATTGCACAGAAACTATATGAGTCAGGAAAGATTACTTATATGAGAACTGACTCAGTGAATCTTTCAGGATTAGCAATTAACGCAGCAAAAGAGGTTATCACAAAAGAGTACGGAAAAGAATATTCAAATCCACGTCAGTATAAAACCAAATCAGCAAATGCACAGGAGGCTCACGAAGCAATTCGTCCGACTTATTTTGATCAGTCATCTGTTGATGGAGAGCGTAACGAACAACGATTATATGATCTGATCTGGAAACGGACAGTTGCATCGCAGATGAGTGATGCTGAACTGGAGCGAACCATAGTTACCATAAATAATAATAAAACAAAAGACCTTTTCACTGCAACAGGAGAAGTAATCCGGTTTGATGGTTTCCTGCGTGTATATATGGAATCATCAGACGATGAAACAAAAGAAGAGAATACAGCAGGATTGCTTCCTCCACTGAAAAAAGGACAGGCACTTGATGTAAATAACATCACTGCAACACAAAGATTTTCTTCTCCTCCTGCAAGATATACAGAAGCAAGTCTGGTTAAGAAACTGGAAGAACTTGGAATTGGTCGTCCATCAACGTATGCACCAACAATTTCAACAGTACAGAAAAGAGGGTATGTTATTAAGGAAGATCGTGAGGGTAAGCAAAGAACTTTTACCATACTTACATTATCATCAAACCAAATAAAAGAAGCAACGAAAGAAGAAACGTATGCTTCAGAAAAATCAAAATTATTTCCTACAGATATCGGAACTGTTGTTACTGATTTTCTGAAAGAGAATTTTGAAGTGATTATGGATTACAGTTTCACAGCAACAGTAGAAAAAGAATTTGATGAGATTGCTGAAGGAAATATCAAGTGGGCGAAAATGATCAAAGATTTTTATGATCCATTTCATAAAACAGTAACTGAAACAGAAAAGAATAGTGAACGTGCAACAGGTGAACGGATATTAGGTGTGGATCCTGTATCACAAAAACAGGTTTCAGCACGTATTGGAAAATTTGGTCCGCTTGTTCAGATGTCCAATGGTTCAGAAGAAGAAAAACCACAGTATGCAAAACTGCGTGCAGGGCAACGACTGGAAACAATAACATTGGAAGAAGCGCTGGATCTTTTCAAAATGCCACGCACAATCGGTCAGTTTGATGAAGAAGATGTTGTGGTTGCAATCGGTCGATTTGGTCCGTATGCACGTCATAAAGGAGCATTTTATTCACTTGCAAAAACGGATGATCCTTATACAGTTGAACTGGATCGTGCGATTGAAATCATCCGCAACAAATGGCAGTCAGATAAAGAACGTATCATTAAAACTTTTCAGAATAATGAAGTTCAGGTATTGAAAGGAAGATGGGGACCTTACTTAGTGGTAAGCAATAAAAATTACAGATTACCGAAAGGTGTGGAGCCAGAAAGTCTTACTCTGGAAGAATGCCTTGATATTGTTAAGAAAGATACAACAGGTGGTCGACCGGCAAAAGGTAAAATCAAAACATTGCCAGCAGGGAAAGAAACAAAAGGTGCTGCAAAAACTGCAAGACCTGTTAAAACTGCAGCTGCAAAGAAAGCATCCCCCAAAAAGAAAGCTGTAAAAACTGCTAAGAAAAAATAACCGGAATAAAGATGGAAGAATATTTCAGTCCGGTTGATGTAAGCATCGTTCATCCTGAGTTACCTTATGCATCAGATGATCTGTGCAGAGTGATGCGCATTTTTGAAAGAAACGGAAAGTTTCCTGCTGCAGAAAAAAACACCATTGTAATAATTGGCGTTCCTGATGAGAGAGGTGCAGTTCAGAATAAAGGATGCAGTGATGGCCCGGACGCAATCAGAGAAAAATTGTATCGCTTAAAACAGCATCATGGCAATGTGGATATTATTGATTTCGGAAATCTGATTCCGGGAGCTACAACGGATGATACTTATGCTGCATTGGCATTGATAACATCTGAATTGTATGCAGTAAAAGCTTTGCCATTAATATTAGGTGGAAGCCAGGATCTTACTTATGGTCAGTATTGCGGATATAAAAAGCTGGAGCAGATAATTAATATAGTAAGTATTGACGCTCGTTTCGATCTGGGTAAGCCGGAAGATGAGTTGAATGCATTCTCCTGGCTTGGGAAAATAATTCTGGAACAGCCAAATTATCTATTCAACTTCAGCAACCTTGCCTACCAGACTTACTTCGTTGGACTGGAGAGTGTAGAGCTCATGCGCAAACTTTATTTTGATACGTATCGTGTTGGCCAGGTAAAAACTGATTTAACAGAAACAGAACCTGTACTTCGAACTGCCGACCTCATCACTTTTGATATGTCGGCAATCAGGCAATCTGATTCTCCTGGCAACGGTAATTCATCTCCGAATGGATTAACAGGAGAAGAAGCCTGTCAGATTATGTATTATTCAGGAGTGAGCGACAGGTTATCCGGCCTTGGTATTTATGATTACAATCCCCGTTTGGACAGACAACAACAATCGTCACACCTTGTTGCGCAGATGATCTGGTATTTTATTGAAGGTGTTTCGCAGCGTAAGATGGATTTACCTCTTAACAATCCGAATAATTACATAACGTATCGTGTAGCAGTTCAGAACCTGGAGAGTGAAATAGTTTTTTTGAAAAGCATCAAGAGTGATCGCTGGTGGATGAAACTACCTTTTGATCCATCGCGCAACCGTTATTCACATCAACACCTGATGCCGTGTTCCTATAAAGATTATCAGCAGGCATGTAATAATGAAGTCCCTGACAGGTGGTGGAATTCATTACAGAAACTTGCGTGATCTGCACAGACTAAAAAAGTTGTAGTCAATATTAACTATATAGTATGCTTAAGCATATATATTAAGGGCACAGGATATCATCACAACAGCGATTATCTCAGTGTAAATAAAGATTTAACTTAATAATTGTTGAAAAAAATGAGGAGTGGGGCTTATTTTTTATTTCGATTAATATTTGTTTACTTTAGCCCCCACAAAATTCATTAAGAGTTCACACCAACTGTAAGCTATGAAAAAACTTTTAACACTCGTAAGTGCCTGTGTTATAGCGTCTCAATCGTTCGGACAACAAGACCCCCAGTTCAGCCAGAATATGTTTAATAAGCTTTATGTAAATCCAGCGTATGCCGGAAGCAGCGAAGCTATATGCGCTCATTTGCTGTACAGGGCCCAGTGGGTAGGCTTTGAAGGCTCACCTAAAACGCTTGTTGCAGGGATCGATGCTCCATTCTTTGATAATAAAGTAGGAGCCGGATTGAGTGTCTCTAATGATGATGTTAATTTCGAAAACATACTAACCATAAAGCTTGCAGGTGTTTATCATTTTGATCTCGGTGCAGCTAAATTGGGTGCTGGGCTTGATTTTGATTTCCTTCAGCAGTCGAATAGCGGAGATTATAGTCTTCCTCAACCACAGTTTCTGAATAGTGATCCGGCAATACCAAAAAACACCAGTGATGGAGGTTTTGATATGGGTGCAGGATTGTATCTTAAAACGGATAAATTATATATCGGTGCTTCGGCAAGTCACCTGCTGCAGCCTGAACTGTCTTTCGGAGATTCAAAAAAAGAATTCAAAACGAATTTTTATGGGATGATTGGTTACAGCTTTGACATTTCGCCATCTGTTGCTTTGAAGCCTTCCGTATTTGTTAAAAATGTTACAGATAACACCACCTTCGATGTGAATCTGAATGCTCATATTAATGACCGTTTCTGGTTTGGTGCATCTTACAGAAATGAAGACGCTATTGTTGCCATGCTTGGAATGAACGTTACGGAGAAAATCCGGATTGGGTATTCATACGACTTTACCACATCTGATGTTAAGACATATAGTGACGGTACTCATGAAATAATGTTGGGATACTGCTTCAACAAAAAGAAAAAAATGGTTCCGATTGGAAAAAATGTAAGATTTCTGTAATTACAGTTCATTACTGTATAAATAGCAACTTAAATTTGACATCAGACGTATACCATCGGAATTAAAAGAGTACCTGAATGAAAATAAAGAGAAATTTTAGCCGTTCGATGGAATGGAAGAAAGTGTTACTCAAAACCCAAAGCGATAAAAGCATGAAACAAATCGTTATTGCTGTAATAACTGTGCTGATGATAGCAAGTTGCGGCAGCGGTAACCGTGGACAACTTATAGGTGTTCAAGGGCGTGAACGTTGGTACCAGGCTGATCCTTATGGCATGGTGTTCATTCCTCAAGGATCCTTTAATATGGGCCCCGGTGACCAGGATGTTCCCTATGCACAGATTGCGCAGGCGAAGACCGTTACTGTAAAAGCTTTTTACATGGATAATACAGAGATCACCAACAACGAATACAGGCAGTTTGTATTCTGGGTTCGTGATTCACTGGCTCATCGTTTATTGGGTGGCGATCACCTGATAGAAGAAGGTGAGTATGGTGAGCGTATTAACTGGGACGAAAGAATTAAATGGGATAATGAAGAGAATACAGAAGTTCTTGCTGAGCTCTACCTCCCTGAAAGCGAGCGTTTCTATCGCCGTAAAGAGATTGACACCCGTAAGCTGATGTTTGAATATTACTGGATCGATCTTCAGGCAGCTGCACAACGCAGTAACCGCGAACAGGGTCGTATTGATCGTTCGGTTTTCATTAAGAAAGATATTATTAATGTTTATCCTGATACATTATGCTGGATACACGATTACACTTATTCTTTTAATGATCCTATTACAACGATGTATTTCTGGCATCCGGCCTATGACGATTATCCAGTTGTAGGTGTTAACTGGAAACAAGCCGGTGCATTCTGTGTATGGCGTTCACAATTGCTGAATTCATTTATGACAAGCGAAGGTGAATCAATGACTCAGGATTTCCGTCTGCCTACAGAGAGTGAGTGGGAGTATGCATCACGTGGAGGATTACAAAACAACCCTTACCCATGGGGAGGTCCGTATATCCGTAACAGCCGTGGATGTTTCCTGGCTAACTTCAAACCACTTAGAGGAAATTATATTGATGATGGTGGATTCTATACTGTAAAAGCAACATCTTACTGGCCGAATGAATATGGTTTATATTGTATGTCAGGTAATGTTGCAGAGTGGACCAGCAATGCATTTGATGAGTCGGCTTATAATTTTCAACATGACCTGAATCCTGATTATATATATGATGCAAAGGACACTGATCCTCCGGCATTGAAACGTAAGGTGCTGCGTGGTGGGTCATGGAAAGATGTAGGATATTACATTCAAACCGGAACGCGTACTTATGAATTTCAGGATACTGCAAAGTGCTATATCGGATTCCGATGCGTTATGGATTTCATGGGTCGTGATAAAGCTGATTTTTAATTGGCATTTTGCATGACTTTTACCAGTGTTTTCAAATTGTATTCAACCAGAATTCTTTAAATACAAAACCAAATTATTATTATCCTTAAACCGAAACAATTAATCTAAAATCGATCATTAACTATGGGATTAGCGCAAATGACCCAGGGCAAAGGGTTTAAAAAATTTATGGCCAAGCTCTACGGATGGGGAGCATCTGTAGTTATCGTTGGAGCTCTTTTCAAAATCCAACACTGGCCAGCTGCCGGAGCGTTACTTACAATCGGATTACTTACTGAAGCACTTATCTTCTTCTTCTCTGCATTTGAACCACCACATGAGGAAGTGGATTGGTCATTAGTTTACCCTGAACTTGCAGGAATGCATGAGCCAGGTGGTGATAAAAAGAAAAAGAAGTCTGTTGATCCGGTTGCTCAGGAATTAGATCGTTTAATGTCAGAAGCCAAAATAGGACCTGAACTTATTGCAAGCCTTGGAGCAGGGATGAAATCATTAAGTGAGAACACATCAAAAATGGCGCAGTTATCAAATGCAACAGTTGCAACGGATGATTATGTAAAGAATGTACAGGGTGCTGCAAAATCAGTTTCCGCATTAACACAGTCATATGATAAAGCTGCTACAGCAATGAACAACCTGAGCACTTCATCAGAAGATGTAAAAATTTATAGTGACCAGGTTAAAAATGCCGGAAAAAACATGGGTGCATTAAATGCAATCTATGAACTTCAGTTGCAGGAAGCCAATTCGCGAATGAAAGAAACTACTAAGTTCTACGATGGTATTTCTCAGTTATTAAGCAACCTGAACAATACTGTTGAAGATACTAAACGTTATAAAGAAGAAGTAGGAAAACTTGCTAAGAATCTGAACTCATTGAATACCATTTATGGTAACATGCTTTCAGCTATGAGCATGGGAAGCAATAAATAATTTACTGCTGTCGTTTATATATATAATTCACCGAAACCCAAACCTACTAATTCCAGAATTAAACCATGGCAGGAAATAAATTATCACCGAGGCAGAAAATGATCGGGATGATGTACCTGGTTCTTACCGCACTGCTGGCTCTTAACGTTTCTAAAGAAATTATCAATGCATTTGTTACTATTGATGATGCCTTAACTACAACAGTGAGCAATATCAGCGGAAAGAATTCACAGGCATATAGCGCATTTGAAAAACAAATGCAGACTGATAAAAGCAAAACCGAGCCTTACTATAAAAAGGCAATGGTTGTGAAACAACTAAGTGGAGATTTAACACAATATCTCAGCACTATAAAAGATACATTGCTCCGTACTTCAGATGGTGTTGAACAAGGTGTAAAAACGCCAACATCACGTGAACTGGAGAAAAAGGATGATTACGATTCACCAACACGAATAATGGTTGGAAGTGAAAACGATGGAAAAGGCTTTAAAGCATCTGAATTGAAAGGTAAGCTGAATGCATTTAAAAAGGCAATGATTGAAAATTTAGATCCGGCAGACAGAGCTAAATTTACAAAGAGGTTTGATGAACTTTTCAATACAAATGATCCTGATCCTAAAATGGTAGAAGATGGTAAGCATACATGGGAAATGTTTAATTTCTATCACAATCCCGTTGTAGCTTCTGTTGCACTTCTTACTAAAATTCAAACAGATGTAAAGAATGCAGAGTCTGAAGTGTTAAGTCATTTACTTTCTTCTATTAATGCTACAGACTTTAAGTTTGATACACTTGTTGCAAGAGTAATTGCACCCTCCAGTTATATTATTCAGGGTTCAGAATATACTGCTGAAATATTTTTAGGAGCAATGAGTTCAACATCTGATCCGGTTGTTACAGTTACTGGTCGTGGTGATATACCTGTAGAAGGTGGAATGGGAAAATATAAGGTAACAGGTGGGGCTGAAGGTGAACAGAAATATGGTGGATTTATTAAAGTAAAAGATCCGGTTGACCCGAGTAAATCAAAATCTTATCCATTTGAAGGAACCTTCACTGTTGCTAAACCAAGTGCTTCTGTTTCTGCTGATAAAATGAATGTTATATATATTGGCGTTGATAATCCATTTACGGTTTCTGTTCCTGGTGTTGCTCATGATAAAGTAAAAGTAACTCCATCTAATTGCACTATGATTCCTGATCCAAAATTAGGTAAAGGACATTTTATTGTTAAAGGAACTACTCAGGGCGAAGCATTGGTAAAAGTAAGTGCTGATCTGAATGGTAAAGTGTTACCAATGGGTGAATTTAAATTCCGTATTAAACGTATTCCTGATCCCGTTGCAAAAATTGGTGGAAAGAAGGAAGGTGGTATTGCAAAATCTGCGCTTCAGGCACAATCAGCAATTATTCCGGTAATGGAAAACTTCGATTTCGACTTGTTCAGTAAAGTGAAATCATTCCGTATGAGCCGTTATGGTAAAGGTCGTGATCCAATTGAAAAAGCCAGTGACAGCGGCGCTCTCACAAGTGAAATGAAAGATGTGATAAGTCAGGCCCGTGCAGGTGATAAAATTATGTTTGAGTATATCCAGGCTACCATGCCGGATGGAACCATCAGAAGCATAAACCCAATTTCACTTACGATACAATAACACAAAATTCTTCGTTTATATAAATAACAAGTTATTGCAATAGACGTATAAGAATCCAAACAGATAAACATGAAAAACTTCCGCATCGTATTGCCGTTCCTGCTGATCCTTATGGTTACAGCATCTTTCGGTCAGAATGTGCTTGATGGAGTGTATGTAAAGGAAAATAATCCTGCCCGCAGGGTAATCCCTTATCCATACCTGCGTGAAGCCGATGTAATGTGGTCAAAGAAAGTATGGCGTCACATCGATCTTAATGAAAAGATGAACTCGCCGTTACGTTATCCAAAAGCCAACGAAACAAAGGACAGGAAGAATTTTATCAGCATGGTAATGGATGCCGTTAAGGAAGGTAGTCTTACTGCTTATCGTACTGATGATGATGAATTCACTTATCCAATGACTGGAAATGAATTTGAAAAAGTGGGAGGTGCAGATTCTATGCACGTAACTGTTACTGATCCTGAGCCTCCATACATGGAGCATGATTCTGTCGTGTTCCGTCCTTTCAATCCTGATGATGTGGTAATGCTTCGTTTAAAGGAAGAATGGTTCTTTGATAAACAACGTTCAGTGATGGATGTGCGTATCATCGGAATCTGTCCATTAACTCTTGCACGCGACCAGGAAGGAAATCTTGTTGAAGGTGGTCAGAAAAAACCATTGTTCTGGATCTATTACCCTGAAGCACGACGCATATTTGTAAATGCTGAAGTGTTTAACAGGTTTAATACTTCACAACGTTTAACTTATGAAGACATCTTTATGAAACGTATGTTTAGCAGCTACATCATGAAGGAAGATAACGTATATAACAGAAGGATTGAAGATTATCGCACTAACCCAATGGATGCATTGCTGGAATCAGAACGCATCAAACAGGATATGATAAACTTTGAACACGATCTCTGGGAATATTAAATTCTCATAAAACAAAAAGAAACGCCTCGCATCAAACGGGGCGTTTTTTTTATTCCTTCAATTTTCATTTCCTTTGATCAGTATGCAGAGGAAAAATTTCAAGAAGGTTACTGAACAATTATTTCTTGTTGCTGCGTTGGTGATTATCATTAGTCCTGTATGGCTGATGAACTATTTTCATACAGGCGATGGTGCTGCACATATTTACAGTGCACATGTTTTAACTGATCTGTTATTCCATCCTGCATCTGTATATCATCAGTTTTTTGATCTGAATATTTTACCGGTTCCCAATGCAATCATTCAGATTATACTTGTTCCGTTGCTATCATTGTTTTCATCTTCAATAGCCAATAAGATCCTGGTTTCGTTAATCATTCTGCTTTTTCTGTACGGATATATATATCTGCAACGCGCACTTTCACATCGAATAAATTATCCGTTCACCATTCTTTTGCTGGTGTTCTGTTTTCCAATGAAAATGGGTTTGTATAGTTTAATAGCTGGTTTAGGAATGATGATGTTTTCTTTGGGTTATTATATAAAGCAGAATGAAAGTTTCTCTTTTAAAAAAATCTTCTTCTTTTCAGTACTGGTAACAGTAACCTGGTTTTTTCATTTGTTTGCCTGCATGTCGTTATTGCTTTTGTTGTTTATATATGAAGTGATTTCCTTCTTACAGCATATTAAACGGAAGCAGTCTGCAGGTTTATATATAAAGAATAAGAGATCAATCCTGTTGTCTTTTATTCCTGTTTTTCTACTTGCCATTTTATTTTCCGGAAAAGCAATTGATGCAACGGCAACAAAATTTGCAGACTGGAATTCGCTCGTAGAATGGTTTACTGATTTTACGGTGATGCACTTTTTTCATAC
>JBDTVD010000034.1:0-17981 GCA_040007375.1 Bacteroidota bacterium
TAGAATAATTTGATATCACCTGTATACTGTCATTCAACGGAAAACAAAATGAACTATCTGAAAGCCCACCGTAAAACCATGCGGCAGGTACACCACCAAATGATTTATTTCCATCAGGATTCAAAGTACTGTATCCACCTGTCTGACTGGAATACACGCGGAATCGCAGCGTATTAAAACCAACTGCAGAAGGATAAACCGCAGTTACCGGCGAAGAAATTCCTGAACCTATATCTGACAGGTATACAAATTCTTTCTGTTGATTGCGATAACCCATAACAACAGTGAATACATTAGAAGCATTATATATGGAGCTGTCAATTAAATCAAAATAAAATTGCTGAGTATCTCCGGCACATATATAAGGATTGCTGCTAACTGAATCCAGAATAATATTTACAGGAACGGAATCAACATAAACGAAGTGCAAATACTCATATGCTACGCAAGGAGTTCCGTCATGTGGTACAGTGAGCAAGAGTGTATCTCTTCCGGGAATTGCTGTGGCTGGATTGAATGTATATAAATTATAATTCGTTAATGGCGTTATAGAAAGACCAGATCCGGTTAACTGATACTTTTTATCTAAATATATATTGACGGGATCCGCTTCATTGCTGATTGTATCAGGAAGAAGGATACTTTGATCAAAAGCATAAGTGCTATCAATTTCTTCAGGAAAAAGTGCACTGCTTTCTGATGAGCAACCGGAAACAGTATCAATTACTATAACCTTGTACCAATAATTTACAGGACTGGTTAATATTAAAATGGAATCATGTTGATTCAGATCAATGATTAGTAAAGGATCATCCGGAAATGGATCTGTTAACTGGTACCAGGAATAACTCAGTCCCGGATTTGAATTCGTTTTCAAAATTAATGGTGGACAGGCGTACATTTCCTTAATGCTGTTATAAAGTAGTATAGGTGCGGCTGGCGAATGTTTAATATTTACAGAATCAACTTCCTGAGTATAGTATAATCCGTTATTAATATTCGCCCGGATTTTATAGTTGCTTCCTTCAGGAACTGAATCAGGAATGATACATGTTACTCCCAGGCAAAATCCCTTTCCAATTATATATGGATCAGTAAACTGTCCGGCTGCATCACTCAGTTCTATATATATAGTATCATCAGCATATACAACAGGCATTTGATAATAATAAAATCCGGCAGTGAATTCGGAAGAGGTACACAGGTGACGATCAACAGACATTCCGGCAAAAAAAGAATCGGGTTGTGCATTTGCAATTTTTCCAAAGAAAATCCAGAAGTTTGAACCGAATCCATTTTCAAATACATCGCATACTTCATACAGTCTTGGTGGAATATCTATCAGGCCCGGCGTAAAGCCATTACCAGAATAACTGTCATTGAGGATAAACATTCCGGCATAATATATATTCATTGAGTCGTCAACGGCCATATGCGTTACATAGTCGGATTCAATCATTGTGGACCATGACAATGTATCAGCGGAATATTTCGATACCTTTTTATCATTCCATATATATAAATTATCGTAAGAATCAAATGCAACAACAGGAGGATAAATAGCACCTGGTAATATAGGTATTGTTGCTGTAAGCATTCCTGTTGTATCGTATACATTCAATGCATTGTTGTTTTTCAAAGCCACTTTACCATTTCGTGAAATTGCAAAAGGAATAAAGCCTGCATAGCTGGATATAAATGATCCGTCATTATGTAATTTAGTTATTGTTAAGGCCGTATTATACTCTGCAAAATATATATTTCCTGCATCATCAATTTCTGCACTTACATATGGATGCTGTACAGTGTTCATATAATTTCCGGAAACATCATAAACCTGTACCGAATCATTTCCAAAAAACAAATAAAAAACTCCGGATGAATCTCCTTTTACAGTACACTCCCCGTAAGGATACAGATACAACGTGTCATTCTGCCTGAAATAACTTAAAACATAACCGGTGTCGTTCTGTTGAACTTCTATATAATTTCCCTTGTGATCAAATGAAGTATTGCGGTAATTTCCGCTCTGTATATCATTATACGCGCTTATGAATGCCCCTGAGGTGTTAAGCACAGACTCATAATTTGTGGGCCAGCCAAAGTCAGTCCGTAAGAAATTTAAAATCAGGTTTCCCTGCGGACTTGCCTGAAGACGTACAACTTCAGCACCCTGATGACTTCCTGTTGTTTGAAAAATGAAATCATTCCAATCAAAATACTGGGCAGAACAATTACAGGAAATAAGAAGCAATAACAGAATTTTTTTCATGAGATTAATTAATGATAAGGGTTGTGTTAGTTTGAGAAATTCCATTATTGAGTTGCAGGTTGTAATATCCGGGTGATAACATCTCCAGATTAAATTCTTCTTTATATAAATTACCGATATTTTCTCTTTTGAATTCATACGTCACTCTTCCTGCAACATCAGTTATTCTTCCATACAGAACTTCTGAAGAACTATTGATGCCTTCTATGGTAAAACTTCCATTATTTGGGTTGGGATATATATTAAAATAAGGATTTACATCACTATTGCTTCCTGTTCTGTCCTTTGGAGGTTCTATAGTATTCATTCTGTATTTTCTCTTTAAAACTTTTTTTGATGTTACTGCCGTGCATCCTGTTGAATCTGTTATAGTGAGAGAATATGAGCCAGGAAGTGATGCTATCAAGGTATCGTAGATTGATCCTGCTATCGGTTGGTTAAATAAATTCCATTGAAGACTGCAGTTAAGAATATTATTATACGATAACGTAAATGCATTTCCTGTGGAAATGTTTGATACTCCTGGAGGCATGATGGATTCCAATGGGACTTTATATTTTATATATATAGATTCACTCATACTTGTGCAGCCGGTAAGTGTATCCTCTGCAATACCATAATAAGCTCCGGTATCATTAGCAAAATAATTTGACCGTGCATCACCCACAAAGCTTCCGTTGTGATACCAATGAACAATATCTGCATCAGTATAGATTTCTATAAGTGTGCTATCTCCTTCACACAGGTAATTTACAGGTTTATATATAAATATATCCGGTATACAGGTTATTGATTTTTTCAACTGAACTGTTACCGGGCATATATCGCCTGACACTGCCTTTACAGTATAGATACCTCTTTGAACTGCATAAAAGGAATCAATATCCAGTGCAACTACTTTATCATCGACATACCAATTTATGGTTGAACCTGCATCAGTCTGTGCAGTTAACAGCAATGGATTTCCTCCACATGATTCCAGATAATAATTTACCGGTTGAACAGCAAGTGTTGGTTTGTGAGAATTTGCATCAACATGTATTACCCCTGATCGATACAAACAACCAGAGCTTACCTGCAACCTGTAATCTCCTTCCTGTGATGCAACATAACTTAAATTATTTCCTGTTGATGAGGCTATCAGTGTATCATTCCGGAACCATTCATGCAATCCAAAAGATGAATTGAATTTGATCGTATCATTTAAAGGAAAACATAAAGTGCTATCATCATAAGCATTGGCAAGATGAATGAGGTTAGTGCTTATAATATACTTCTCACCATCAGAATTAAGGTTACTGAATTCATCCGTTTGTGTTGATCTGATCCTTACACGAAATCCTCCATTAAAGACTGCAGGTAATACACATGAAATATTATTATTCTTTCCACGACTAATTTCCTGAACATAAACATTATCGTCCGAAAAGATAAATGCACCTATTTCAACTACAAAATAATTAGTTGAATCATAAACGGTGGAATCCAGAAGCTGGAAGGAAATATTTAAAGTATCCCCTGGACATAAATATGGATTGCTATCGATGGCATTAAGAATTATATTGACTGTATTGGTATCAACGTATATATATTGATAATTTTCAAATGGTATACAGGGATCGCCAGTATGCTCAACTTGCACGTGTAATAAATTCCATCCAGGCTTTGCGCTGTCAGGATAGAAATATACTTTCCGGGATGTTTGAGTAATAAGCTCATTATATATACCTGGACCTTCAATCTGCATATTAGAGCCAAATTGCCCTATCTGGACAGGAAGCTCATTTATCCTGATGGAATCCGGTAAAGGAAGTGAAAGGTCGAGAGGATAAAATGGATTAAGCAGATCGCAGACAATCGATTCACTCATTCTATGACATCCGGTTGAAGTCTGCGTCACCATTACTCTGATATATCCATCCTGTATCGTTGTAAAATACAAATCAGAATCATGCTCAGATAAATAAGTAATATCCCATAATGTATCAGCTGGCTCCGGATCAGGCATTCTCATCCATAACATATATAAACCTGTATCCGGATTGGTTTTTATAGTGTAAGGAAGGCAAGTATAAATCTGATCAATAGTGTTCTCAATATATATAGGAGCAAGAGGTGTAGTAATAACTTTTAATGTGGAGTTGAATGGTGGAGTTGTATACAAAGGGCTTCCAATCCTTCCACGAACAAGATATCCATTAGCCGAAGGAACTGAATCAGGAATGAAACAGGTAACTTCTACTCCCGAACCTTTACCTATTATATATGGGCTTGTAAACTGTCCGGATGAATCGCTCAGTTCCACAAACAAAGTATCCTGGTAATAATCAAATGGCAGTTGATGATAATCAAATCGTACATTAAACGGTGTACCGGTACAGAGATTCAGGTTGTTATTTTCAACAGATTCAACCTCTGCATAAAAACTATCCGGAGCGGCATGGTTGATTTTTCCTCGGAAGAGTGTATGGCCATCAGCATATGGTGCGTTGTACCAAACATTGCTTAAACCATAGAGATTTGGAGGAACGTTAATATAGGTTGGAAAAAAATCTCCATCGTAATGATTGAAAATATAGGTGCCTGCATAATAAATATTCGAAGAATCATCTACACTTATACCAGCTAAATAATCAGCCGGTATATTGCATTTCCAGGAAAGTGTATCTCCTTCATACTTCGATAAAATATCATCCTTCCATATATATAGGTTGTCATTTACATCCATTCTGAATTTATTGGGATAGACGTTCTGATAAGGTATTTGAAAAACAACACTTGAAGAATCGTACTTTTTAAGAGTATCATTTTCCCAAACCAACAATTTACCTGACTTATTGACGAGATAGCTATTGCTTCCGGAATATGTATAAAGCAGTGTTCCATTTTTATCATATTTTGAAATAAGTGAAGCGGCATGAAAATATATATTACCTTGTCCATCAACAGCCGCAGATCCATAGTCAAAAAAAACAGTATTCATCCACATACCATTAACATCATACACCTGAACAGAATCTATCCCTGTATTACTCCTATATAATAAATAAAATCCACCTGAAGCATCAGCTGCAACATCTCCATTAATAGGCATGTAATATAAAAGTGTATCTGCCTGGCGAAAATAAGTAAAGGTGTAACCGGAATCATTCTGCATTATCTGCATAATATTTCCATCATAATCAAAATGACTTTCCCTGGTAAAATCTATCCAGCCATCAGCCTCTACCTGAATATAAGAATTCAGTTCGTTTCCATCAGTGTCATATATGGTCTCTGTAGTATAAAATTCATCCCATAAGGAATAGGTTGTGGTCAGAATAAAATGACCTTGCGGACCAGCTTCCAGTCTTTGGATTCCTACACCTTCATGAGGCTCACTGCTGCTGTTGAAAAATAAATTCCAATCAAAATACTGTGCATTTGCTAATGAATGTATAAACAGAAAAATGAGTAAGGAAAATTTTTTCATAACAGGGTTTTGGGAAGGGAAAGTTAAGAATAAATTCTCTTGCAATGGAATATTGCCAGTCAATATACCCACAAGCCATCGTTAACATTAACTACTTGCTGTTTTCATGGTAAATGCTATCTTTGGTTCCCGTCTGATGACCCTTTTTTACTGGTGATTGTCTCTTTTTTACAGATGGGTAATATTACTCATGACCCTTGATTCAGAAAATTTAGATTTACGAAAAATTAAAAACAGCATATGATACGAAGGTTAATTTGTGTCCTACTGATGATTTGTTGTGCTTCAACAATATCAACTGTACGTGCACAATCCAGCAGTTGCAGTAATGCTGATTTTGAATTGAATTCTTTTTCCGGATGGAGTGGCACAACGGGAAGCTGCTGCCCTATTAATTCAACAACTCCCGGAATTGTTAATGGCCGTCATACTATCATGACAGGTGGTACGGATCCGAACACTAACAATGTATTAAACTGTGTGGCTCCCGGTGGAAATTTTTCTGTGCGTTTAGGTAATGATAATACCAACAGTGAAGCAGAACAATTGAGTTATTCATTTGTTGTTTCACCACAAACGCAATTATTTGTTTACCGTTATGCAGTTGTATTGCAGGATCCTGGTCATCCAATTGCCGATCAGCCACGCTTCGAAATAAAAGTATTTGATCAGAATGGAAATGTAGATACCATGTGCGGTGTATATAATGTATATGCAGCTGCCGGAATCCCCGGATTCACTACTATTAATCATGCAATAAATGGTACTACACACTGGAAAGACTGGACTACAGTTGGAATTGATCTTTCATCAAAAATGGGAAGTACTATTACTATTGAATTTTCTACCGGCGATTGTGCACAGGGAGCTCACTTCGGATATGCATACATCGATTGCATGTGTTATCCGTTTAATGTGCTTGCTGATTTTTGTCCCGGAAGTTTTACTGCAACTTTAACTGCTCCTCCGGGATTTTCATCTTATCAATGGAGCACAGGTGAAACAACACAGATAATTAATATTGTTAATCCAACTCTGGGAGATACGTTTAATGTTATAATGACATCTGTTACCGGTTGCCAGGTTTCATTAAACAGTATCATAAGAGAATCTATTGTTGCATCTGCATATCATCTTGCTGATTCCTGTTTTAACAATACATTATTTCTTGATTCATCATATGTAATTACAGGTAGCCCCATTAATACCTGGGAATGGGATTTTGATGATGGTACTACTTCAAATATTCCAAATCCTGTTCATGCATATACATCACCCGGAACGTATGATGTTACTCTTATAATTACCAATCAGGGTGGGTGCAAGGACACCGTAAACCAAAGTGTAACTGTTATGGATATACCAACACCTGCATTCAGCTTCACTCCTGTTTGCCCGGGAACGCCAATGCAGTTTGATGACAGTTCAACAGTCAGTCCTCCTGCAGCTATTTCCGGTTGGACATGGGATTTTGGTGATGGAACAATTGAAGATACCACACGTCATCCTTTGCATATATATAATCTTCCTGGCACTTACCAGGTAACTCTGATTGCTGAAGATAGTTATGGTTGCAGGGACACTATTGTTGCTCCTGCGAATACAGTTGCCGCTCCTGTTTCAGGATTTTCTTACACAACAGCCTGTGCAACTTCTGATGTTCAGTTTACCGATACCACAACAATAAGTGGTGGTGCTATTTCTTTGTGGATATGGGATTTTGGCGATGCAAGTCCTGTAAGCAATCAGCAGCATCCATTGCATACATATCCAGGACCAGGTATATATACAGTTCTTCTTACCTCAGTGGTGAATGGTGTATGTAGTGATACAGCATCACAAACAATTTCATTACAGAATCCACCAAATACAACTTTCACCACTGTAAACAACTGTGCAAAAAGCGGACTTCTATTTACTGATCAATCAACACTTCCTGGAAGTATAATGGTTGCCTGGAATTGGAATTTCGGTGATGGCAGTGCAGCATCTTTTTTGCAGAATCCTGTACATATATATAATACTCCCGGAACTTATGCTGTTACACTCACTGTTACAGCGTCCAACGGCTGCCAGGGAACAGGTGTAGATTCGGTGACCATTCTGCCTTCTCCTGAAGCAGGATTTATTACAGATAATTTATGTCCCGGACAGAGTGGATCTTTTACTGATACCACACAATTTATTGTGAACGCCGGCAGCAGCTGGTCATGGAATTTTGATGATGGTACTGCTGTCAGCAACCAACAGGATCCTCAGCATATATATAACATCGGCGGTGTTTATAATGTGATGCTTTCTGTAATTGATGGCAACGGATGCAAGGATACCATATATAAAAATGTAATTACTGCTATTGCTCCGGTTACACTGTTCACGATACCTTCCGGATGTGCAGGAGTAACAATACCATTTCAAAGCAACTCTGCAATTGCAACAGGAACGATTGATAGTACTATATGGAATTTCGGAGATGGCTCAGCAAATGTTAATGGCCTTTCAACAGGGCATATATTTAACACAGGAGGATTGTATCCAGTAACATTAACTACAATCAGTATGGTGGGTTGCCGGAGTTCACTTATGAAAGAAGTAAATATATATGCATTACCTGTTGCCAATTTTGCATCAAATCCTGTATGCTTGGGTGACACTTCTCATTTTACAGACATTTCATTACCTGGTGATGATACATTAAATTCATGGCACTGGAGTTTTGGTGATGGAATAACTTCATCATTACAAAATGGTACACATGTTTTCAATACAGACTCCTTACAAACAGTAATGCTGATTGTAACTGATGCAAATGGATGCAGAGATACAGGCATCAGAACAATTATGGTTTTACCATTACCTCGTCCTGATTTTCATACCAACGGAATGCTCTGTGAAAATCAGTCAATCCAGTTTATCCATAACATTACAGCACCTGCAGGAATACAAAGTATGTTATGGGATTTTGATGATAACAGTACATCAGGTGGAGCAAACCCGTCGCATACATTTGCTGCCGGTAATTACAATGTGATACTTCATGTTACCGACAATAGTGGTTGTACAGATTCTCTGCTGAAGTTTATACACATAAACTCCAACCCGCTTGCTTCTCTGGTTACACATAATCAATGTATCTACACACCTGTAAATTTTCAGAGCATTTCATCTGTAAGCGGTGGAAGTATCGGTTCACTTACATGGGATTTTGGTGATCAGCAGGGTGATACCTTAAACAACATTTCACATATATATAATAACCCGGGGAATTATAATGTAACACTTTCTGTTATTTCCAATGCAGGCTGTTCTGATGATTCAACGCTGCTGGTTAGTGTACATCCGAAACCTGTTGCAATTATCAGTTGCCCGCCAGTATGTGCATTACATCCTGCTGTATTAAGCAGCTTATCAAATGTTCAGACAGGAAGTCTGATTGCATGGAACTGGAATTATGGTGATTCATCGCCTTCCGATAATTCAGAAAACACAACGCATTCCTTTTCCGTAGACAGCACTTACCATATTACATTACTGGTAACCAGTGATTCATTATGTACTGATACAGCAACGAGGAATATCACCATTTATCCGCTTTCCGTTTCTGAGTTCACCACGGATACTGTTTGTTTTGGAATGCCAACTCATTTCATCAATCAAAGTACTGTTGATGGAAGCAATATCACCGGCTCAATATGGAACTTTAATATGGCTGCACAGGATACGAGCTACAATCCATTATATATATCACCATCTGCAGGAATATTTAACACTACACTTATATCAATTACCACAGAAGGTTGTACAGATTCTGTTACGCATACTGTTAAAGTTTATGAGTTGCCTGTTCCTGATTTTATTGCAGATGTAACATCAGGATGTGAACCACTGGATGTGAAATTTACCAATCATTCTTTTTCCAATGATGGAATAATTAATCGCTGGAACTGGTTGTTTGGTGATACAGGCACTGACACACTGGAACATCCGTATCATCAATATCTGGCTGATGGAATATATGATATTACTTTAACCGTTACAACAGATCTGCAGTGTATAGATTCTATCAACAAACCTGCATATATAACCGTTCATCCATTGCCTGTAGCAGGATTCAGTTACAGTCCTGAACATCCTGATCTCATTCATCCCAATGTTAATTTTCACGATGAGAGTACTGGTGCAGCACAATGGTTTTATGATTTCGGAGATCTTTCCACAAACAATGAATCAGATCCATCTCACACTTATTTATCAATCGGTATATATAATGTGATGCAACAGGTAACCTCTGCTTTTGGATGCCTGGATACTGCCTTTCGTATTATTGAAGTAAATGGAGTTTATACTTTATATATCCCAAATGCCTTTACTCCAAACAACGATGGAAAGAATGATGAGTTCTTTGCTTATGGTGAAGGAATTACTGATTTTAATATTGCCATTTTCGACAGATGGGGACAAGCTGTTTTTGAATCGTCGGAAATAAACAAAGGATGGCACGGTGATGTGAATGGTAAAACAGGTGTTCAGGATGTTTACTTCTATGTAGTTAAGATAACCGACCTCTTTAAAAAAGAACATACTGTTAACGGAAGAGTTACTGCTATTTATTAATCACTTGATTTTATAAATTCAAACAGATAGATTACAAGTATAGATGTTCTGCACATCTTTAGATACCTGTCAGCTTTCCTTTGATTTCAGCAGCCCTTCTTCTTGACACTTCTACGGAACTGTTATCATTCATTACAATATGATCTGCAGAAAACGACTGTATATATTTTTTATTTACAAGATGCGATTTATGCACACGCAGAAAATGATAATCAGCAAGTATTTCATCATACTCTTTCAATGTGCGTGATGCCATTATTTTCTTTTTTGATTCCAGGTAAAAAAGTGTGTAATTACCATCTGCTTCACAACGGATGATTTGTTCCGGCTTTAAAAAATGTGTTCCTTCTGTAGTATGAATTGCCAGACGATAATCAGCAGGTGTTGTTTTCATGTTACTGAGGAAATTGCTCATCAACTGGTTTCCGTTTGATGTTGATTTCTGTTTCTCTGTAAATCGCTCAACAGCACGTTTTAATTCTTCCACATCAACAGGCTTAAGCAGATAATCCAATGCAGAAAAACGAATGGCTTTTATTGCATAACGATCATATGCGGTAACGAAAATAACTTCAAAGGAATGTTGTGGAAATTCCTGCAGGAGATCAAAACCGTTTACAAGCGGCATCTCTATATCAAGAAATATAAGATCAGGATTCAGTGAAAGTATTTTCTCACGACCTTCCTTTGATCCGGCAGCAGTATATATATCATCAATCTGAGGAACATGACGTTCCAGCAGCATCTTTAAAACATTGATACCACTTTCTTCATCATCAATAATTAATGCACGGATCGACATAAGATGCCGGAAAATTATAAAATAAAAGTATCCGTTTTTAATTTCAGTCGTTAACAGGAAACTGAAGTGATACTCTTGTTCCTGCAGGAAGTTGATGTTCATCGGTAATATCATCATACACAACGGAACTGCTTTCCGGATGATTGTAATTCAATAAACGGATGCGTTCAGTAAGTATGGAAATTCCTTTTGACTGATGTTTTCTGAATCCATTGCTGTGATTTTTTCTTCCAACACCGTTATCTTCCACAATACATACAAGATGTTGCTGCTGTTGTTTTATCTCCACTTTCAATGTACGGTCTTCAGGTTTTCCTGCCAGTCCGTGCCAGATTGCATTTTCAACCAGTGGCTGCAAAAGCAATGATGGCACTCCAACTTCCTCATCATCAATATCAGGATCTACCGTAACTGAATATTGAAAAGATCCTTTCATTCTTCCTGCTTCCATGGTAAGATACAGATCAAGCATTTCCAGTTCACGTGATAAAGGAATAAAATCTTCATCGGAACTTTCCAGTATCATCCGCAGCAAACGTGAAAATTTTGCGAGATAATTATTTGCCTTATCTACATCTCCATTCAGTATACATTCCTGCAATGAATTGAGACAGTTAAAAATAAAATGCGGATTCATCTGCGAACGAAGTGCTTTCATCTCCAACTGATAATTGATGCGTTCAATTTCATTCCGTTGCTTTTTAAGTTCTTCATTCAACAGGTTTAATTCTGATGAATGTTTCTTTTCACGATGGTAATTTCTGCGAAGCAGCAATCCAACAAAAATAAGAATAAGAATTCCTGCAATTGATGCAAAAAGAGATAACCTGTTTCTTTGTAAACGTGCTGTGGTAATTTCATTTTCAGCACGTAGTATTTTATTCTCTTTTTCTTTATTCTCTGTCTCAAATTGTGTTTGCAGTTTCAACAGATCGTTGGCACGTTCAGCAGTAAATAAACTGTCTTTGAGATGATCGGCTTTCTGATCGTATTCAAAAGCTTTTTTAAAATCCTGTTTCTCTTTATATATAGAAGAAATATTTACATAAAACCTGGATTCCATATTCTTATCCTTCATCTCCAGTGCCAGCAACAATCCTTTCTCATAAGCATTTAGTGCATCATCCGTTAAATGCAATTCATGGGAAGCATCACCAATCAGGTTGTTTATATAAGCTATATCCTCCTTTAATGATGTTCTTATATATTGTGATTCGGCAAGATGATATTCTGACAATGCCTCGACGAATTTTTTCTGACGTGAATACAGATCACCGATATTTTCATGTATCATTCCTTTCTTGTAATGATCTGTAGTATCAATGTAACTATATGCCTTTTTATAAAAAGTCATAGCCAGATCGAAATCACCATCTATACTATAGGTATTTCCGATAGACTGATAAGCGTTCGATAATTTTTCGGGCTTTTTTCCTTTAAAACATTCCAGAGCAGATTCAAAATATTTTCTTGCTTCTGTTGTCTTCAATTGCCTGTTATATAAAACACCGATATTATAATAATGAAAACCAAGCAGGTCAGTATCGTGAACAGACTGTGCGTAATTTAATGTTACCAGAAAATATTTTAGTGCTTTCGGATAATCTCCTTTTGAAAGAAACACCCATCCTAAATTAGAACATGCAACAGGTGGATAAGATGGATTTCCTATTTTATTAAAAAGAGTTAATGCATTCTGCAGATAAGCTTCTGCTTTTTCATAATCTCCTTTTCGATAATATAACCAGCCAATATTATTATAACAATCTGCAATTCCTTTTTCATATTTCACTGATGTTGCAAGTTGAAGTGCAGTATCACCATATAACAACCCTTTATCAGGATCAGAATTCGCATAATTGTAACAGAGAAAAGCGAGGTTATCTACACTGTCGATACTGTTTTTACTTGCTGCCAGTTTTTTCTTCAGTCCCGGAACTTTTGCAATATCCTGGGCATATGATGCTGATTCATTCAACAACAATAAAAAAAAGATACCTGTAAAATAAATATTTTTCATTTCAAAAATTGCCCGGAGTTATAAACAAAGATAATTAAAGATCGGAGCAAGGAATTACCGTTTAATCATTTACTGGTACCACTCAATCCCGGTTTATTGAATTCAGAAACTACAATATTGAAATTATTTTTTGATTTTGTGGTGCCAACGATTTTTTTTTGTTAATTTGAAAGGAAACAATAACCCCGTTTTGATGAAAACTGTGAACTGCCTTCAAGGTTTAATTTTTTTATTTATACAGGCTCCAGGCTGCTTTTCTATATATTGGCGGAATAACTTCATTCCTGAATTATTTCTGTCAGTATTGCTACCCATCTTTACAACAATACAATTACTGATTAACCACAAACAATTATATATATCAACCTATGAAAAAAATTAATTACTTTCTTACCGCAGGCCTGATCTGCTTAACATTTATCAACGCTGCTGCGCAGGGCACCTGGACACCACTCACCTCTATTGCTCCGGCAGGCAGTGGTGCCGGAATGATGTTATTATCTGATGGAACTGTATTGGCAAAACGTGGCTCCGGCGGAAGTGATGGTCGCGGAAATCAATATGACAGATTAACTCCGGACATCCATGGAAGTTATATTAACGGAACATGGAGTACAACTGCTCCAATGAATAACACACGACTTTATTATTCATCACAAGTGTTGATGGATGGGAGAGTTTATGTGGCAGGTGGTGAATATGGCACGGGCGGTTCTTCAGGTGAAGTTTATAATCCACTTACAAATGTATGGACCAATGCGCCATCACCCGGAGCATTTCTGAGTGATGCAAATTCTGAAATACTTCCTGATGGCAGAGTACTTCAGGCTGTTGTATCCGGCACATTAAGAAGTACGCTTATATATAATCCTGTTACAAATACCTATTCTGCCGGACCTTCCTGCATTGGAATCCATAATGAATCATCATGGGTTAAACTTGCTGATAACAGTATTCTTTTTGTAGATAGAAATGCTACCAGTTCGGAACGTTATATTCCTTCATCAAATACATGGATTAACGATGCAACAGTTCCGGTTGCTCTCTACGATCCTTTCGGACTGGAAACAGGTGCTGCATTATTATTGCCTGACGGACGTGCATTCTTTATCGGCTCAACCGGTAACACTGCTTACTATACCCCATCAGGAAATAATTCTCCTGGAACATGGGCAGCAGGACCTGTTGTTCCGGGTGGACAAGGAGCTCCTGATGCTGCAGCGGCAATGATGGTGAATGGAAAAATTCTTTGTGCAGTATCTCCTTCACCAACATCCGGAAATCATTTTCCTGCACCAACCGCTTTTTATGAATTCAATTATCTCAACAGCACTTTCACACAGATCAATGCACCAGCCGGTGGGTTAACCGCAAATCACTCCTGCTATCTAACCAGTATGCTTGATCTTCCTGACGGAACTGTGTTGTATGGCAGTATAGGATCTTCTCAGTATTATATATATACTCCCAATGGTACACCGTTAGCTTCAGGTAAGCCGGCTATTGGTAATATCACACAAACATCCTGCACTCAATATAGAATTACCGGAACTTTATTCAATGGAATTTCAGAAGGTGCAGCATACGGTGATGACTGGCAGATGGCAACTAATTATCCTATCATAAGACTTACATCAGGAACCAATGTATATTATGCGCGAACATTTAACTGGAACAGTACAGGAGTAAGACGTGGTAATGCTGCAGATACAACATCATTTACTTTACCTGTTGGAATTCCCGCAGGAACTTATTCATTAGTTGTAACTGCAAATGGCATCAGTTCAAATCCGGTTTCATTTACAACACCAACTCCTGTTTCATTTACAGGTCTTGCCGCAAATTATCAAACAGGTAATGCACCCGTTACATTAACAGGGGTTCCTGCAGGTGGAGTGTTCAGTGGACCCGGAATAAGTGGTAATGTTTTCTCCCCGGCTACAGCAGGTGCAGGAGGACCTTACACCATTACGTATACAGTATGTGCAAGTTCAACTACTCATCAAACAACTGTTGGTGGTTGTGCGTTGCCAACTATTCCGGCATCAATAAGTGTTACAGGTGGAAGTGCAAAAGTTTGTCCGGGTGATGTAAGAACATATTCTACTCCATTGGTTGCAGGTGTTACCTATCAGTGGTCCGTTCCTGCCGGTGCTGCAATTAATAACGGACAGGGAACTAGAACCATCAGTGTTACCTACAACAATAATTTTGTTGCGAATGGAGTGATCTCTGTAATGAAAGTAAATGCATGTGGTAACAGTCCTGCAAAAACACTTGCAGTAAATAGAAATGTTGCCGGTACTCCATCTGCAATTACAGGATCCACTTATGGATTATGCAGCGGATTAAATAAAATATATAGCATTACACCAGTAGCAGGAGTTACTTATCAATGGACTGTTCCTGCTGGTGCAACAATAGTAAACGGACAAGGAACAAATTCCATCACTGTTAATTTTCCTGCAACTGCATTCACAGGTGCTGTTTCAGTAAAAGCAGTTAATGCATGTGGTGCAGGTGCAGCACGTAATCTTACAGTACGTTCTGTTCCTGCAACTGCCGTATCTATTACAGGACCAATAACTGCATGTGCCAATCAACAGAATGTTGCCTACTCAACTGCAGCAATTGCAACAGCTACTTCTTACAACTGGACAGTTCCGACGGGTTCAGTAATTACATCCGGTCAAGGTTCAAACTCCATAGTAATGCGATATGGAACAGTTGGTGGAAATGTAAGAGTTCGTGCCGCTAATACATGTGGAAACGGAAGTTATAAAACACTTGCAGTAACAATTACCTGCAGAGTTGGTATTGAAAATGATGTTACTGATATGGATGTTACAGTATATCCTAATCCTTCATCAGGTGCATTTCATGTTATGCTGAATGATAATATAAATGATTACCGGTTGATCTTAAATAATCTTTTAGGTGAAGAGATTCTTCGTTCAGGAAATCTTAAAGCAGGACAATCATTTGAATTTGGCAACGACCTTTCTGCAGGAATATATATATTAACTGTAATTCAGAATGAAGAGAGAAAAGTAATCAGGCTGGTAAAAAATAACTAATATATAACATCAGAAAACAGCTTTGAGAATATTGTACTAATAACACTGCCTATTGAAGCATTACCCGGTTCAGAAATGGGCCGGGTATTTTTTATTCATCAAAATAAAGGGCTGGCGGAATCACTTAATAAAAACAGAAGAATAGTAATTATGGAATAAAAGCTTCCTGCATTTATATATTTTCGCAGGTGAAAGCAGAACAATGGAAAGACTTCTTGAATTAAAAAAATTGTTGCGGATTGAACGCGAAGATGACCTGAGGCAATACGAAGAAGTTTTTACCAAAGGCAATATTCAATATCGTAAACAGAAAGGAGTAACCTGGTTTCCGGTGAGCATTATTAATTCTGAAATTGGTTTAGGAGAATATCTCATTATTGAAGTAGAACGCACCAGCAACCAGGATGAGTCGCACCAGTTTTCTAATGGGAAGAACATTACCATTTTTTCCAATCAGTATCCTGACGAGAAACCTTTAGCAGGAACTATTAAACTTTCACAGAAAAATAAATTAAAAATTTCTCTTACCGTTGACGAATTACCGGATTGGTGCAGCGATGGTAAACTCGGAGTCAATCTTTCGTTTGATGATGTGAGTTATAAAGAGATGGAATCTGCTCTCGAAAAAGTCATACAGGCAAGTGGTAACAGGCTGGCACATTTAAGAGATGTTATATATAAAGTAATTCCTCCGCAATTTAAAAAACTGAAAGAAGATCATAGCTCCACAGATTTAAATCCATCGCAGAATGAAGCGGTAAATAAAATTATTAGTGCAGAAGATGTTGCACTTGTACATGGACCTCCGGGAACCGGTAAAACCACCACTTTAGTTCATGCCATTACTGAAGTATTAAAAACAGAAAAACAGGTTTTGGTTTGCAGTCCGAGCAATACGGCTGTTGATTTACTTACTGAAAAATTACATCGCAAAGGAATTGATGTATTACGTGTTGGTAATCCTGTTCGTGTTTCTGCTGATGTAATGAATAATACTGTTGATGTAAGAGTTGCATCACATGAAGCATCAAAAGAATTAAAAAATTTCAGGAAACGTGCAGAAGAATTTTTCAGGATGGCAGGAAAGTATAAGCGCATTTTAGGAAGAGAAGAACGGGAACAGCGGCAATTACTTTACCGGGAAGCAAAGAAAATAATTAAAGAAGCACGAGAACTGGAAGATTATATATTAGATGATTTACTGGAGAAAGCACAGGTGATTGCATGTACACCAGTAGTATCGGCTGGAAAAATATTACGCAACAGAAATTTCACTACTTTATTTATTGATGAAGCTGCACAGGCACTGGAGCCTATGTGCTGGATTCCGATATTAAAATCTCATCGTGTTATTCTTGCCGGAGATCATTTTCAACTTCCACCTACTGTTAAATCAAAAAGAGCAGGAGGATTAATGAGTACGCTCTTTGAACAATGTATGTCTGTTGAAAATATTTCTGTGATGCTGAACATTCAATATCGTATGAATGAAAAGATCATGCAGTTTTCGAATAGTAAATTTTATCACAATGATTTGCATGCTCATTCAACTGTTGCATCACATGTTTTAAATGCATCATCAGATGACCGGTTATTAAATACACCGTTAACTTTTATTGATACAGCCGGTTGCAGTTATGAAGAAAAATTAAATCCGGAATCAGTAAGTACTTCCAATCCTGATGAAGCTGCTTTGTTATTCCGTCATTTAAAAATGTTACTCA
>JBDTVD010000035.1:0-17624 GCA_040007375.1 Bacteroidota bacterium
TAAGTCTCTTCAACTCATCAACCAAACAGGAAATTCATCAGGAAGCAGAGATGCTATTCTTTCCCCTGTTTTGAATTTCGATGGTGTAAGTGGTGTAACTATGAATTTCGATGTTGCATTTGCACGGAAAAATAATTCAGATGCCTCTTCACTGAAAGTATCTGCAACAAATAATTGCGGGCAGGGATGGATGATGAGGTATAATAAAAGCGGTGCAGGCTTAGAAACAGCTCCGTTATCAACTTCTTTATTTGTACCAACAGCTTTACAATGGAGAAATGAAACAGTAAATCTGTTGTCAAATGCAATAAGTGGAAAGCCTGCCATCCGTTTAAAATTTGAATTTACAAATGATCAGGGAAACAATATATATATAGACAATATCAACATCACCGGCAATACAAATACAATTGATGTGCTTGATGGAGTAAGTGAATTCAACCTGTTTCCAAATCCTTCGCAGGGTGATTTCCATGTTTATTTTAAACTGGAGAAAAAACTCAGCATTCTTTATTCAGTGAAGGATATTACCGGCCGGGAAATTATTTCTGAAAGAAAAGAATTTGAAGCCGGAAACCAGGAAGTAATTATTGCCAGCAAGCTGGTTCCCGGTATATATATCTTTACCCTCGCAACAACAAATTCTCAATATGCTCAAAAACTTATTGTCCGATAATATGAAAGAAAAAGATTCCGGCTTTTCAATAGAAATGAACTATGTAATTTATGCTTCACCAGAAAAGGTTTTTGAAGCATTAACCGATACAGGTATAATTGCGGCATGGGGAGGAGGAATTGGAGTAGTTGAAAATAAACCCGGAGGAAAATTCGAACTTTTTGATGGCTGGGCTTCGGGAGAAGTTTTAGTTTATAAACCAGGAAAAGAACTCAGTTATACCTGGAGACCTTCTGAATGGGATAAAAAAACTCCTTCATCTACCGCATCATTTTTATTTAAAACGCATGCTGCGGGAACAGAAATTATTTTAAATCATACTCAGTTTCCTTCAGTACAAGAAGCAACAAAACATAAAGATGGGTGGATTGATTTTGTATTTGAGCCGCTCAATGAATATTTTACAGCTTAATTCTTTTTAAAAAAAATAAGGTTAGAAAAAACAAGAGCCCCGCTTTGCAGCGGGGCTCTAACCTAACCAATCAACAACCCTATTTGTTGAAAACGTTGTAAAATTAAGAATATCTGAATGAAGAGGCCATGATGTTAAACATGATTAACCAAACATTAGCATTTGAGCTTTACGGATTTTTAAGTGGCATTACCCAGGAATAAACCGGCGCATTACTATCAATTGTGCATAGGTTCTTTTCCGGATCAACCATTGGTTGTGGTGGTCGACCATTGAAGGCAACAATACAACTTGATTTTATAAATGGATTTTCAATGCCTTTTTTTTTTGCATCCTTCTCAATGTATTTTGCAAATGATAAAAGCATCTGAGGATCCTGAGTTAATGCCAGTACCTGTGCACTTGTTATATATTTTCCCGGATCCAGATCAAGAATTTGTTTTGTTTTATAATCAAGTATAGTGATTTTAAATTCCTTTAAGTCTCGTTGCTGTATCTTCATCCTCCAGGAAAACTTTTGTGCTTCACCATACCAGTCAACATTACCACGATAAAGCAAATGCCTGAACGGAAATAGTAACTGGAAAACTATATAAGAAATCATCAGGCCTTTTAATGTCCCTGAAGTTACAAGTGGAACAAACTGACTTGCCTGCTTACTCTTCTTTTTCTCAATACTTTGTTTTCTTCCTGCCCTGGAAGAAATAAAATCCGGATCAACAAAAAGGAGAAGCGTGCCAATCATGAAAAAAGGAAATACACCGATGTCATGAAAAATAATTGAATTGGTAATATTAAAAATCAAGGCCGTTATCATGGCGTAAATCCGGGTTGGTCTCCACAATAATAAAAATCCTACCAGCAAATCAAATACAAGTCCACCATACACTAATATATATAGTAATAATTTACTGGACCTCCCTTCTGTTAATACAACAACAGGTTGAAAATGTAATAACCAGTCGTAATTTATTTTAGCAAGACCACCATAGAAATACACTACAATAATCTGGAATTGAAAAATATGAAGTTGCCAGGCAGGTAAAGTATCACGATGCTTCTTCTTACTAACTGACCAGGATGCATCAGAGTCAGTTACACTGAACAAAAAACCCATCAGTATGAAAAGATAAAGGTGATTATTATATAATCCTTTATCAAGCAAAAAAATCCATGCAAAACCAATAACGAATACAACAGAAGCAATACGCAACATCCATCCAATTGTAATACAAACAGCAGCAATCATAATCAAGAACATCACCATTTCCATTCCCTTACCAGGTAACATACGGATCCACTCAAGTCCTTTGTATGGGAAAAGCATTACAGGTTGTCTCAATCCCATATTTAAAAGGTCAATGTCAACATAGTACCAAAGTTCATACAGGAGACATAAACCAAAGAATATCCGGAATAATCCAAGCACATCACTTTTTACAGGACGACCAAATATTTCTTGCATTTTTTGCATGGCTGAAAAATATTATTTTTAGTGATTGGTTCTCAGGTTTTTTTTGAAACTGATTACAATAAATATTAAATTTTTATTGTGAATACAAAGTGTAAAATCCAAATCGGTTGGTATATTATTTCTGTAATTTTAACGCATATCCTTTTATTCTATGAATAAGATTAACAGATTACTGGTTGCCAACAGGGGAGAAATTGCAATACGTGCGCTTCGTGCAGCAGCCGAACTTGGTATCCGTACTATTGCTATATATACTTATGAAGACAGATATTCGCTGCATCGTTATAAAGCTGATGAAGCCTATCAGATCGGACGTGATCAGGATCCTCTTAAACCTTACCTGGATATTGAAGAAATTATACGCGTTGCAAAAAAGAATGCAGTTGATGCCATTCATCCAGGTTATGGTTTCTTAAGTGAAAATGTAACTTTTGCACGCCGTTGCATTGATGAGGGAATTTTGTTTGTAGGACCATCACCGGAAGTGATGGAACAACTGGGAGATAAAGTAGCCAGTAAAAAAGTAGCCCGTTCCTGTAATGTTCCGGTTATTGAAGACAACCAGATTAAATTAACAGATGCATCAACGGCTATACATGAAGCAGAACGGATTGGCTTACCTGTTATTTTAAAAGCAAGTGCTGGTGGTGGTGGAAGAGGCATGAGAGTAATCCATAAAATTGAAGATGTTGAAAAGGCTTTTAATGAAGCACGCAGAGAAGCAGGAAATGCTTTTGGTGATGATACCATTTTCGTGGAGAAGTTTGTTGATAATCCAAAACATATTGAAGTGCAGATCCTGGGTGATCAGCATGGAAATATTGTACATCTTTTTGAACGGGATTGTTCAGTACAGCGACGTTTTCAGAAAGTGGTGGAGATTGCTCCTGCTCCTGCTTTAAAACAATCAACAAGAGATCAGTTATATAAATATGCGTTGAGCATTGCTTCCAAAGTAGGATATAATAATGCAGGAACTGTTGAATTTCTTGTTGATGAAAAGGAGCATATATATTTTATTGAAGTTAATCCACGAATTCAGGTGGAGCATACCGTTACTGAACAGGTAACAGGAATTGATATTGTAAGAAGCCAGATATTGATTGCTGACGGTGAACCTCTTTCATCTCCGGTAATTGATATTAAAAACCAGGACGATATTGCTTGTCGTGGTGTAGCTATTCAATGCCGAATAACAACAGAAGATCCACAGAATGATTTCAAGCCTGATTTCGGAACTCTGATTGCTTATCGGAATGCAGGTGGTTATGGAATCCGTATTGATGAAGGCAGTTCTTACCAGGGTGTTAAAGTGTCGCCGTTTTTTGATAGCATGCTTGTAAAAGTTACTGCACATGGAAGAACTCTTTCAGGAGCAAGTAAGAGAATGTACCGCACGCTGATGGAGTTTCGTATTCGTGGTGTGAAAACAAATATTCCATTTCTTGAAAATGTTATCAGTCATCCGGTATTTCAGGAAGGAAAAGCAACAGTGAAGTTTATCGAAAAATATCCGGAACTTTTTACTTTCCAGATGAAACAGGATAGTGGTACAAAGGTGTTAAAATATCTTGCTGAAGTTCTTGTTAATGGTAATCCAGATGTTACAAAGAAAGATATTACACGCATATTAAGTGCGCCACGTATTCCTGTTGCAGATGGTGTAGTTAAAGATGGAACAAAACAATTGCTGAATAAACTGGGCCCTGAAAAATTTGCATCCTGGTTAAAAGAACAAAAAAATGTTTTGTTTACTGATACTACTTTACGCGATGCACATCAAAGTCTTTTAGCAACACGTGTAAGAACTGCAGATATGTTAAAAGTTGCTGGTGCATTTGCGCAACAACATCCTCAATTATTCAGTATGGAGGTTTGGGGAGGAGCTACTTTTGATGTTGCATTACGGTTCCTCCACGAGTGTCCATGGAAACGTTTGCGTCAGTTGCGTGAAGCCGTTCCAAATATTTTATTGCAGATGCTCATCAGAGGTAATAATGCAATTGGTTATGCAGCATATCCTGATAACCTGGTAGAGAAATTTATTGAAGAATCAGGGAAACAGGGAGTTGATGTCTTCCGCATTTTTGATTCCTTAAACTGGACAAAAAGTATGAAGGTGAGTATTGATGCTGTTCGGAAATATACTGACGGACGTCTTGCCGAAGCATGCATCAGTTACACAGGTGATATTTTAAATAAAGAAAAGAAAAAATATACACTGCAGTATTATATAGATCTCGCTCGAGAGCTGGAAGATATGGGTGCACATATTCTTGGAATAAAAGATATGGCCGGTTTGCTCAAACCTTATGCAGCAACGGAATTAATTTCCACATTAAAGCAGCATATAAAAATTCCGATTCATCTGCACACGCATGATACTTCATCCGTTCAATGTGCAACATATATAAAAGCAATTGAAGCAAATGTTGATGTGATTGATGTTGCATTGGCTTCGATGTCGGGATTAACATCGCAACCTAATTTTAATTCACTGGTGGAAGCATTAAACAACACTCCTTACCAGACAAATTATGATGTAAAGTCACTCAATGAATTTTCCAATTACTGGGAAACTGTGCGTGAATGGTATTACCCTTTTGAATCCGGATTGCTTGCAGGAACAGCGGAAGTTTATGATCATGAAATTCCTGGAGGACAGTATAGTAATCTGAAGCCACAGGCTGTTTCGCTTGGTTTGGGCGAAAAGATGGAGGAAATTAAAAAAGCTTATGCTGATGTAAATGATATGTTTGGTGATATTGTTAAAGTTACACCAAGCAGTAAGGTTGTTGGTGATATGGCTTTATATATGGTAAGCAACAACCTGAAACCAGAAGATATATATTCAAAAGGAGACAGCATCAGTTTCCCGGAATCAGTAAAAAGTTTTTTCAAAGGTGAATTAGGTCAACCTCCGGGAGGATTTCCTGTTGATCTGCAAAAAATTATTTTAAAAGATGAAAAACCATTTACTGATTTACCCAATGCACATTTAAAGCCTGTAGATTTCACCAGCGAGTTCAAATCTTTCCAGGAGAAGTTTAAAAATTCCGACTTCAGCGATTTCCTCTCCTGGAAATTTTATCCGAAAGTATTTGAAGAGTATTATTCATTTGCCAACCGTTATGGTGAAGTAAGTGTGCTGCCAACACCAGCATTTTTTTACGGAATGAAAAACAATGAGGAACTACTGGTTGAAATTGGTAAAGGAAAAACAATTATTATACGATTGCTGTATGTTGGTGATACAGATGAAAATGGTAACCGTACAGTTTACTTCCGTCTTAACGGACAAACGCGTTCTATTGAAGTGGCTGATAAAAAAGCGGTGATAAAAAAAGTGCAGCATAAAAAAGCAAGTGGTGATTTGCAGATAGGAACACCATTGCAGGGAATGCTGAGCAAACTCTTTGTAAAAGCAGGAGATAAGGTAACACGCAACACACCGTTGTTTACTATTGAAGCAATGAAAATGGAAACAACTATAACAGCTTCCAAAGACCTGAAAATAAAAAGTATTGTTTTGAATGAAGGAACTCTTGTTGAATCGGATGATTTAATTGTAGAGGCAGAATAATTAATATAAGAGTTCAGTTGAAGATGTAAAATTACTTTCTGGCAATGTGAATTTCAACAGATTTGTTCGTGTGGTTTCATTAACGATGTATTGTTAACTACTTCCCTGTTGATGTTAACACCAGCTACTGATTTGCTTTAGTTTTGCATTTAATGATTGCAACTCAGGCAGATTTTACAAAGGAATCGAAGAAGGTAATGGCAGATACTGCTCATCGTATCAGGATTGCTTCTTACAACAAAAATTACAGCAAATCATTTAATGAATCAGCGGGGAATTTTAACAACCTCGAACTGGCTCGTAAAAGAGCCGCACGACTGCGCTGGAAAATTATCAATCATCTGGATAAATACCTGATTGAGTTTGAATCGAACGTTATCCGTTCAGGAGGGAAAGTGATTTGGGCTCAGGATAATAATGAAGCTCTTGAATCCATTCAATCTATTTTAAACAAACAGGGTGAATCAAAATTCATTGCAAGAAGTAATGCTTTTTCACGCGACCTTGCTAATCATCCGGAGTGGAAAAAAAATGGAGTGGAAGTGATGGAAGTGGATTATGGAAATTTCATTCTTCATGCTGACCAGGATCAGGCTTCGCATACTATTATTCCTGCATTACATAAAAGCAGTGCAGAAATTGCAGATGCCTTCGCAAAACATTTTGATCTGAAATCACAAACACCTGTAAGTATCGCATCTTTGATACGTAATGAAATGCGTCATTCGCTGATGAATGCTTCTGTTGCGGTTTCAGGTGCACAGTTTCTTATTGCTGATGAAGGTGCTGCTGTTTTAAGTGATGATGAAGGTGCAACTTTATATACAACATCATTCCCGAAAACAAATATTATTATCGCCGGCATCGACAGCATTCTAACAGGATTGCAGGATCTGGATCTGCTCTTGCCTTTATATAGTACGTACAGTGCAGGTGAACCATTAAGAGCTTATAACACCATTGTAAAAGGTCCTAAGCAACCTGGTGAATTTTCCGGTGCCGAGGAGCTATATATTATTCTTATCGATAACGGAAAAACAGAAATCCTTGCACAGGAAGAGCAACGCCAGGTATTGTCCTGTATTAATTGCGGTGCATGTCTTCCTGCTTCATCAATATATAAAACTGTAGGTGGTAAAGCATATCCCGGGCCCGCGCAGTCGATTGCTGCACCCATGACTTTAGGTTCAGAATACAAATACCTGGCTGACCTTGCAACACTTGATGGAAGTGGTAGCGAAGCTTGTCCTGTAAAAATTAATTTCCCGAAATTAATTTTGCATAACAGGAAAAATTTTGTTGAGCAGGGATTAAATTCCAATAATGAAAAGTTATTTTATTATGCCTGGAAAAAAGCCATGTTGAAAAGAGATATCATGAGCTGGACAGGTATCAATGCAAGAAATAAAGTACTGGAATCTTATTACAAATCTAAAGAAGGATTGCGCAAGATGCCTTCGCCAGTTCCAAAATCCTTCAATCAGCAATGGCGGGAGAAAATGGGTTACAAGTAATTTTTTCAATTATTTTTTAATCAACTTTTGGCTGAGCCATCCATCACCGGTATTAATTCTTACAAAATAAATTCCCGGAACATAGGTTGAAACATTTATTGGATCAGAACTGCCTTTTATTTTTTTTGTTTCGATGATGTTACCCAATGCATCAGTTATTTCATATATAAAGTTAGTACTGTTTATTCTGATCCACACCTGGTCAACAGCAGGAACAGGGTAAACAGAAAAATGTTGCGGTTCAAAAGAATTGATATTGGTAAACAACGCTGCTGTATCAACCACATATAATCCTGCTGAATAGGTTCCCATCCACAGTTTTCCATCAGGAGCAAATGATAAACATTCCACATAATTATCAAGCATTGGTGAATTGGTAGTGTTCCATGATTTAAAAACAAGACCATCTTTTACGATCAACCCGGAATCAATACTTCCAATCCACAATTTTTCCTCATCATCAAATTCAAGACAGGTAAGACTGGGAGTTGAAATGCCTGAATTAAACGGAGAAAAATTAGTCCAGCCAAATCCATTTGTTTTTACCACAATTCCATTTGCCGGAGAAGCCATCCAGTAATTTCCTGCAGCATCCACATCAATATCATAAAGTGAGTTGTCAGCAATTCCTGAATTGGAAATAGTATACGTGGTTATGCTGGTATCATCAACAAGTGATAATCCACCATTCACTGTTCCAACAATTTTCAGGTTATCTGTCGGATCAATATATATACGTGCAATATTGCTTGATTGTAAAGGTGAAGAAAACTGAACAGATATTTTCCAGACAAGAGAAGAATCAATACTTACCAAACCACCGGTTGTTGCAAGCCACACAGTACGGTTTGCATCAAACTGAATATCTTTTACCTGGTCATCAGGCAATGGTGATGAGGAGGTACTGTAATTCTCCCAAACAGTATCATTATAAACTGTAAATCCTCCTAAAAAAGTTCCAATCCATTTTCTGTTAAGTGAATCAACTGTAATACAACGAATGGCATCATCAGGTATTCCTGAGTTTGCAGTATTGTATACGGTAAACATTCCGTTTTTAATTTTCACTAATCCAAAGTCAGTACCAACCCAGGCTGTGCTGTCATGATCAAAAGCAATGCAACGTACTGTATTATTCGGAAGCTGTGAATTGGATGTATTATACTCTGTCCATTGTGCATTGGAGATAATGGAAAATAAAATCAGGAAGGAGGTATATATATATCTTGTCATCAGGCGAATTTAAGAGTTGTAAAAATAAAAAGCCGGCAGATATGATCAGCCGGCTTTAAATGATTTATATTTTTAATATCAGTTAACAACCAGGCGCTGAGAAACTTTCTTTCCGTCCTGCTCAAGATTAACAATATATATTCCTGAAGGAAGTTTTCTCACATCAATCATATAACTGTTGGCTCCTTTATTAATATCAACCACTTGTATATATTTTGTTTGGCCGAGCATGTCAATCAGTTTAACAGTACCATTTTTCTCTGTCACTGAACGGAACATTACTTCTACATATTCACGTGCAGGATTCGGGTAAACAGTAAACTCTTCATCACCGGATGTAAGGTCAGTAAACTTCGGACAACTGTTAATTGAAATAGATAATGACCGTGAACTACCACTGCCGCATGTATTAACTCCTCGCGCAGTAACATTTCCTGTACGTGCAGTTGCACTCATCGTTACATTAATTGATGTTGTGCCTTGTCCTGAAGTAATAGTACAGCCGGTTGGAACAGTCCATAAATAGGTGGTGGCTCCTGCAAGCGCAGCTATAGAATAATTCACATTCGTTTGGCCGGTACATACTGAAGTAACTCCGTTTACAACAACAGGCTGAGCAACTGTTCCACGAACAGTTTTTCCTCTTTGTGTACTTACTCCGCAAAGGTTGGAAGCAGTAACTCCTATTGTTCCTGTTCCGAATGAACTGGAGAATTGAATATTAACACTGTTGGTATTTGAAGATCCGATAATGGTTGCACCGGATGGTACTGACCATGCATAGGTCATTCCTGCAACTGCAGGAACTGCAAAATTCTGTAATGTTCCACACACACCTGTTGTTGGTCCTGTCATTGCACCAGGAGTGCCCGGAGTATTAAGTGTTATATTTCTTGCTCTTGTTCCTCCTGTTCCGCAACCATTACCTGCAGCAACAGTAATTGAGCTTGTTGCAAAGCCTGCAGCAAATGTTACATTGATACTATTGGTACCGGCACCACTGATTATTGTTACTCCTGCCGGCACTAACCAGTTATAAAATGTTGCACGGGCAACAGGACTTACAGAATAAGTTCCTGTTTCGCCAGGACATGCACGCAATGCACCTGTTACAGAACCCGGAGTTGCAGGGATCGCAGTTTGTGTTGTAAATGTTGTACACTTATTCGGACTGGTACCACATACATTCGTTGCATTTATACAGATGTTACCATTAATTACACCTGTTGCATTAATAACTAAAGAGGTTGTTCCTTGTCCTGATACAATTGATACTCCTGAAGGAACTGTCCATAAATAAGAAGTTGCTCCCGGAACAGATGCTATTGTATAAACTGCATTTGATACCGGCAAACAATTATGTTGATTACCATTAACAGTTGCTGGTGATGCAGGAATATTATTTACATTAACTGTTACAGTTGCTGCATTTGTACATCCGTTTAAATTTGTACCGGTAACTGTATATATAGTTGTAACTGATGGGAAAGCAACTACACTTGATCCGCTGGAAACATTTAAACCATCTGCAGGATCCCAATTATAAGAATCAGCACCAGTAACATTTAAATTAACTGACTGTCCATTGCAGATTGTTTGCGCTGCCGGAGTAACTACATGTGGCCCCGGATTTACAGTAACTGTTACAAATGCAGTATCAGTGCAGCCAGTAGAATTTCCGATTACACGATAGGTAGTTGTTAATACTGGTGTTGCAGTTACTGATGCACCTGATGTTGCACTCAATCCTGTTGCAGGTGACCAATTGTATACACCTGCACCATTTGCTGTTAGAACTGTTGATTGTCCTTCGCAGATGGGTGCCGGAGTATTGGTAGTAACATTTATACTTCCACCAACAGTAACATTTGTTATTTGTGAACCTGTACATCCTGTTCCGCTTTCAGTAGCTGTTACTGTATACGAAGTTGTTGCTGCAGGATTAGCTACAGGGTTTTGTGCAGGTGATGTAAAACCAGATGGTGATGACCAGCTGTATGTATAAGTTGAAGGCACTGTATTATATAAAGTGAGTGTCCAGTTATTTATTGTTCCGACATCTGTACCTGCATGATCAACAACTTTTAATGTCCATGTTCCGTTTGCATTTCCGGTGAGACTGCTGAATGGCTGATCTGGTATATATAATCCTGTGAATGGTGGATTTCCTGATGCAATTGCTGTTCCTCCTGTTGTAACAAATTCCGTGTTTATAAAATTATCACCACTGCTTCCTCTGCTGTTACTTAAAAGTATGGTGTTTCCTGATGGAGAAATTAATGAAACATTCAAATCAGAATCATAAGTATGTGTAATATCGATTTTAACTTTTGCAATTGAATTTGCAGTTAGTATTGAAGGAACAACACCTGAAACAACCAATGGACTTGATGCTCCTGTTGGATCATTATCAGGAATATTTACTACTGTATTTGACGTGAAAGAAACAGGTATTTGTGTTACACCGGTTCCATTTACGGAAGCATTAAGTTGTACATCCGAACCAGGACAAACAACATTTGGTGTTGCACTGGCATTTACAGCAAGTGCAGAAACTGTTACAGTTGTTACACTTGATGTTGCAGGACATGTTGTTCCGGAATTAATTGTTACTGCATAATTTCCTGATTGATTAACAACAATAGATGCTGTTGTTGCTCCGGTAGACCATAAATAATTTGCACCAAGAGAAGATGTAAGAGTTACGTTTCCTCCAGTACAAAATGTTGTTGCTCCGCTTGGAGTTATTATTGGAACTGATCCTCCCTGTTTTGTTAATGTGATAGGAACAGCTACTACATTGTTTGTTTTATTTTCTTCACGGAAAAAGAAATGAGGATCAATCTGAACTACGATCCAGTAATTTCCATTACATACTCCCGGAGGAATATCTACCCACATTCCATCAAGTCCCTGGCTGTACGTGTCAAGATATCCAACAGAGATTCCCTGTACAACATTTGAACATCCGTAATTTCCACCACCTAAACCATAGTTATAAAATCCAGGTGTTGTACTGGTGATATTATTTCCAAGTGAGTCAACACAATATCCGGGACTTCCATTACAGGAAGCAATATCCAGAAGACAAAATGCAAGTTTAGCTCCTGTTCCAACTATCGGCCAGTTTAACGGGTTAGGATCTGCATTTGCCGCACGTAATGTGTAAGTCCCCCAGTCATCAACATGCTGATGGCCATGTGATGCATGGTAAGTCATGGTCCCTGCAGGATAATCTGTAAAAGACATGGCATTACCATTTTTATGATATACTCTTTGAACAATTAATTGTCTTGGAGGAAGTCCTGTTACAGGACAACTTGCCGGGATGGATGCAACATTAGCTGCAGTAAAAGTATCCGTACCGCAAACATAGGTTGGAGTCCCTCTTGTTTCCATTGGGCCATGTCCGATGTTCGGAGTAGAAACAGAAAGACGAAGTCTTCCATCGTTACCACTGCAGGGTGGATTACAAACCTGCTCATATTCGGTATAACTGGATGTTTGATTTAAAGGATTTTTTGAAACTGTTATATCCGGATACAGATCACAGTTTGTCTGTGTCGTGTCCTGACATCTGCAGGAATTTGCAACCAGCGTTGTACATTGAGAGAATCCGATAACCGGCGCAATAAGTAAAATGGCCAGTACGAGTAACAGTTTTTTCATGGAACGGGAAATTTAATGAAGAGGTTTTGACGAGGATGCAAGATACCATCCACGTGGCTAATATCCAAACTTTTTTACATTTGAAAAAATTTGAAAATTAAATTGAGGCAATTATGAAAAATCACTTGATGATCCCTGATCCGGGATACTATACAAACTACATTTTGAAAGCTCCTGAAGGAGATATCCTTATTCAATTGGAAAAGCAACTTACCGAAGTTCGGAATCTCTATTCTTCCTTATCAGAAGTAGATGGAAACTATGCTTATAGTGAAGGTAAATGGTCTGTAAAAGAAATTCTTGGTCACCTCATGGATGCAGAAAGAATCTTTGCATATCGCATTTTACGCTTTGCACGAAACGACAAAACACCTTTAACTTCTTTTGAAGAAAATGATTTTGTGGCAAACAGTTTTTTTTCTGAACGTACCATTGTTGATCTGCTTAATGAATATGAACTCACACGCAAAGCAAACCTTGCCTTGTTCAGCAGTTTTAATGATACAGAATTAAAAAGAACCGGAACAGCAAGCAATACGGAATTAAGTGTGGAACAGATTATATATATAATTGCAGGACATGAACGTCATCATCTCGGAGTTTTGAAAGAACGATATGATATTGGATAAAACTGTTTTTGCAAGAATAAGATTTCTATTCAAATGATGATTTTGTATATCTGTCTGATACATTCTGCTTTGTAAGAATTAACAGTAATTACTGTTTTTGCGAAACTGCATCGGTTACATTTGAAATAAAAAATAGTTTCAAATGAAGAGATGCCTGTTGTTGCTGTTAATTCCTATGCTGAATTTCGCTCAACCTGTAAGCTGGATGTCTAAAGGAATTGGTGGTGGTGGTGCATTATTTTCACCTTCAATAAGCCCGCATAATACTAATCATGTTTTTGTTGCCTGTGATATGAGTGGGTTATATGAAACAACCAATTTCGGTGAATCATGGAATATGCAATCGCATACAAAGATTCAGGCAAACCGTTCTTCAAAAGTTTGTTTTACATCCAATGCATCTGTTCTCTATACTATCGATTATACTTTACAATCAGGAAGTGATGCAGCACGACCTGTTAAGAGTAATGATGGCGGACAAACGTGGCAATATCTTGCAGATCCTACTGGAAGTGATTGCTGGTCTTTGTTTGCAGATTATAATGATCCGCAAAGAATTATTGTTTCTGATTATTCCAACGTATGGCTTTCTGTGGATGGCGGATCACATTTCAATCTTAAAATAAGCAGTAATGTTAACGGTGCAGGATGCCATGTGGCAGGAGCATATTTTGATGCAACAACTATTTATATTGCAACCAATGCAGGATTATATATATCATCTAATAACGGATCTTCATTCACAGTTGGTTCCATGACTGGAATTAATTCCGGTGAATCCATGATATCATTCTGTGCTGCAAAATCAGGAAATACTTCCCGGTTCTATTGCATTACTCAGAACACAGCTGATGTATATACAGGGATTGCAGGTGATTCCTGGAACGGATTTCAGAATGTATACACAATGATTCCCGGCCAGTTACAATGGAGCAGCATTTCATCAGGAATTCCCTCAGGTATAAAACCGTTTTTTGTGAAGTGCGCTTTGAATGATATTAACACTGTATATATATCAGGTTCCGATGAAAACAATGGTGTTCCTGCCGTATGCAAATCAATCAATTCCGGAACGGTATGGACAAATGTTTTTCTTCCCTCAACGAACACCAATATATATACAGGCTGGTGTGGTGATGGTGGCGACAGAGGATGGGGTTATGCCGAACTGGCTTTTGGTTTTGATGTATCACTTCTTGATGCAACAAAAGCTGCATTTACTGATTACGGATTCATTCATCTTACTAATAACGGCGGTACAACATGGAAGCAGGGTTATGTAAACAGTACATATCAGAATTCTCCAGGAGCAAATACTCCTTCCTTTAAAAGCTATGCAGGCAATGGACTGGAAAATACTTCCTGCTGGAATTTATGCTGGGGAAATGCACAAAAAATATTCGCAGGTTATTCTGATATCAGAGGCACACAAAGTAATGATGCAGGAGCAACATGGAGAATGAGTTCGGCAACATCGCAGAATACTATCTATCGTTTTATTAAAAGTCCTGCAAACTCTAATATATATGCAGCAACTTCAACTGCACATGATATTTACCAGACCACATACCTGACTGATGCACGACTTGATGTTGCTTTCGGTGGAATAAATTTTTCCATCGACAATGGTTCCAGCTGGCAGACACTTCACAATTTTAATCATCCTGTAGTATGGATGTGCATCGATCCTAACAATACTAATACTATGTATGCAAGTGTTATACATTATGGAAGTGGTGTTGGTGAAGGTGGCATCTGGAGAACAGATGATCTACAGGCTGGCTCAGCATGTGTATGGACGAAATTAAATAATCCTGTCCGCACAGAAGGTCACCCGTTTAATGTGCACATACTAAATGATGGAAGTCTTGTTGCCAGTTATTGCGGAAGACGAAACAGCTCCGGAACATTTACTGCATCAAGTGGTGTATATATATTACCTTCAGGTAGCAATACATGGATTGACAGAAGCTCACAAGGAATGTTGTATTATACTAAAGATGTAATAATTGATCCGCATGATGCTTCACAGAATACCTGGTATGCCTGTGTGTGGAGTGGATGGGGAGGTGCTCCGAACGGTCTTGGAGGATTATATAAAACAACTGACAGAGGAATTAACTGGACAAGGATTTTCAGTGGTGCTGACAGAGTGAGTTCTGTTACTATTAATCCTGCATCTGCAACTGAAGCATGGCTTACAACAGAAACTCAGGGATTGTGGCATACATCTAATTTTACTTCAGCTACACCTTCATTTGTTCAGGATAATAATTTTCTATTCCGTCAGCCGGAACGTGTGTTTTACAATCCATATAATAACGGCAATATCTGGGTCACTACTTTTGGTGGAGGTATATGGGAAGGATCCAGTGTTACCGGAATTGAAAAACAGGAAGTGAAAGCTGATGCATTTGTAATATACCCGAATCCTACCGGAAATGAAATGCAGTTAACATCATCAATAGAAGGTGAACTTACCATAACATCTGCAACAGGTGAATTATGTTATAAGCAATCCATTGAAACCGGTTTAAATTTTATTAAACATGGATTGAAACCAGGTATATATATAGCAGGTATTAATTCAGTCAACGGTATTTCAACAAGTAAGCTTATTATATATTAGTCTTTTGTTTTGGCAGAAGTTTCAACAAGCTTAATAGGCCTGCTGAAATTTTCTTCCAGCGAAATAAAAGTTTCTGTACGCTGAATGCCTTTCACTTTCTGAAGTTTATCATGCAGTACAAGCTTCAGATGTGCAGTATCACGACAAACAATTTTTGCAAACATGCTGTAGATTCCAGTAGTGTAATGGAGATTTACAATTTCAGGAATCTGTTCAAAGGAACGTGCAACATCATCATACAAGGAACTTTTCTCAAGATAGATTCCGATAAAAGCCGTGATGTCATAACCCAGTTTTGTATAATCCACTTCCATTCTGGGCTTTTTTACAATGCCCATATCCTCCATCTTTTTCATCCGAACATGCACCGTTCCTCCACTTACAAAGATTTTTTTAGCCAGTTCTGTATACGGAATAAAGGCATCTTCTATCAGAGCCGATAAAATCTTCAGATCTGTTTTATCAATTTCGGAATTTTCATTTGTTTTCATGTCGCAATTTTAACAAATATGTATTTTATTGATTATATTTTTACAAATATCATAAATATTTCATTATTTAATTAAAATATTTGCAATTTTTGAATAACTACTGTATGTTTGCTGCTCGTTCTTTATTACATATTGTAGGGTGTTGAAACAGGCAGCCATACCCTCCTGTCTCGAGGGTGAGGAATCCGGGACAAACGTAGTATAGAGCCGTTCGTGTTAAAGCGAACGACCAGGGTCGACCACTGAACTTTGTGCTATAGCTAACCGCCTCGTGGAGGTTCGAATCCTTCTCCTACAGCAATTTATTATCTGATCTTACAATATCGTTTGATCAATCTTTCAACTCTACATTTTAAATTGCCCCGCTTTAACCATGGCGGGGCTTTTTATTTTTATTCTTTTTCCAAATCCATTTTATGTTAAAAGAGTTGATAATGCTGTGTACAGTTATGTTTCTAAAAGAAGACGAACTACCGTTTACAACAGATCAACGGTTATGAAAATCTGATTTTCTCAGAAACATACACTTATATATATTGTTAATTTTTTACTTCTGACTTGCCTACTTATTAAAATAAATGGCGTTTTCAATTGATGTATTGTGATCTATTTTTAGATTTTAAAATTACATTCAACCATATATATACTAACTATCATGATGAAAAAAATACTCGCTGTTTTGTTAAGCTGCATTCCTGCTTCAATTTTTGCTGCTGTATTAACTGTTCCAGCACAGTATAGTTCTATTCAACTTGCCATCAATGCCTCTGTTGATGGTGATTCCGTTATTGTTTCTCCTGGTTCTTATTTTGAAAATGTTAATTTCAGAGGGAAGAATATCTGTCTTACCAGTCTTTATTATTTAACAGGAGATACATCATACATATCGTCAACAATAATTAACGGAAGTACTCCTGCATTTCCTGATACTGCCAGTTGTGTACTGATTGTTTCCGGTGAAGACAGTACTGCTATCCTGCAGGGATTTACTTTAACAGGTGGAGCTGGTACAAGCTGGCTGGATATTCACAATCTGAATTCTTACAGAGAAGGTGGTGGTATTTTTATTGAACTATCATCTCCTGAAATCCTACACAACATTATTATCAATAATCATGTAATAAATACCGTTGGAGTAGTAAGCACTGGTGGAGGTGGTATCAGGATGGGAGATAGTAATCCGTTAATTCAGAATAATCTTATCATTAACAATGAAGCTATATATGGTCCTGGCATTGTGATGAATTACTCCGGCGCCACAATCAGAAATAATATCATCGCATCTAATTATGGTGGAGCAAATTATTACGGAGG
>JBDTVD010000036.1:0-17620 GCA_040007375.1 Bacteroidota bacterium
ATGAATCGGCGTATGCGGAATTGAAAAAGATTGCTTCTGAAATTGAAAGCGAAACGGTTTCTGTGGATGTACTTGCCGAACGTGTGAAAAGAGCATCGGAACTGATTACTTTTTGCCAGGAAAAACTAAGAGCTACAGAACAGGAAGTGAATAAGATTATCCGCCAGATGGAGAATAAATCCACACCAGATTAAACTCCTCCTCAAATTTTGAATATTAAATTTTGAATGATGAATGATGAAGTGAATGTTTTCAATCATAATAAATCATCATAATCATAATGATCTGTGTTCTATTGGTCACTTTATATTGAATATCAAATTTTGTATGATGAATGTTGAAATTTATTATTCTTCAACTAACCTTTAATTCTGAATTCTACATTCTGAATTCTGCATTCACTCTGAACTATTTCATCCTTCGTAGCTTTTTTCAAGCGAAGAAGGAATCACTCCCAAATCCACTCCGAACTCCGAACTAATCACTCCGAACTCACAACTCACAACTCCACTCCGAACTCCGAACTAATCACTCACAACTAAAAAACACCTAACAACCCTCAGCACCCAGCCCCCAGCACTCAGCACTCAGTACTCAGCACCTAACAGCACTCAGCACCCAGCACTAACATTGGCTGAAAAGTCTATTTTTGCAGCTGATGTCCAAAATACCTTCCACCATTGTTATTGAAAGCGGCAAAAAGGATAATCATTACTGGCGCGATCTGTTGGCTTACAGGGAGTTATTCTTTTTCCTTGCCTGGCGCGATATAAAAGTCCGTTACAAGCAAACAGTATTGGGCATCTCCTGGGCAGTCATCCGTCCCCTCCTCACGTTAGTGGTTTTTACTATTGTTTTTGGCAGAATTGCAAAAATGCCGTCCAATGGTATTCCCTATCCGTTGCTGGTTTGTGCAGGTATTCTTCCCTGGAATTATATAAGCACTGCTTTTAGTGAAGCCGGCACATCACTCATCACCAATTCCAACCTGATGACGAAAGTGTATTTCCCACGCTTGATTATTCCATCGAGCACAATACTGGTAAGTCTTCTCGATTTCTTTATTGCCTTGATTTTACTTTTTGGCATCATGATATATTATCATTTTATACCACCATTAAATATTATTTTTCTTCCCGTATTTCTCATCATGTCATTATTGCTTTCATTAGGATCAGGCTTCTGGGTAGCTGCATTGAATGTTCGTTATCGCGATTTCCGCTATGTAATTCCATTTACTGTTCAATTAGGTTTATATATATCACCAGTTGGGTTTAATGCAAGTTTTATTCCTGAGAAGTATAAGCTGTTGTATTATCTTAATCCTGTTGCCGGAATTATTGATGGCTTCAGGTGGTGTTTGCTGGATCAGCCTTTATATATAAATGGAGTAATCAGTTCACTGGTGGTTTCTATTTTTCTTATGATAATAGGCATCCGGTATTTCCGTAAGACAGAGCGTAAATTTGCAGATGTAATCTGATACAACTGATGAGCATAAAAGCAATAAACGTAAGCAAGGAATATATTTTACAGCATGAACAGCAGGCTGCTTATCGCTCTATACGGGAAGATCTGTCTTCAGTAATAGTTGGTTTGTTTAAACGCGATAAAACTAAAACCATTGAAGTGTTTAATGCACTGTCAGATGTGAGTTTTGAAATCAATCAGGGTGAGCGCGTAGGTATTATCGGTCGTAATGGTGCAGGTAAATCTACTCTGCTGAAAATATTAAGTCGTATTACAGAACCAACATCAGGACGTATTGAAATAACAGGACGTGTTGCAAGTTTGCTTGAAGTAGGAACAGGATTTCACCCGGAGTTAAGCGGAAGGGAGAATATATATCTTAATGGTGCTATACTTGGTATGAGCAGGATTGAAATTCAGAAAAAGTTTAATGAGATTGTAGCATTTGCTGAGGTAGAACAATTCCTGGATACTCCTGTGAAACGTTATTCATCCGGTATGTATGTGCGTTTGGCTTTTGCAGTTGCTGCACATTTAGAACCCGAAATTCTGATTGTTGATGAAGTACTTGCTGTTGGTGATTCGCAATTTCAGAAGAAGTGTTTAGGTAAGATGGAAGATGTGAGTCGTAATTCGAAACGCACGGTTTTATTTGTAAGTCATAACATGGCAGCTATTCAACATCTCTGCGATAAAGTAATTTACCTCGAGAAAGGAAAAGTAAAAGCCATTGGTAAAACAGATGAAGTGATTAAACAATATCTGAAAGCAGCAGAAGGAAAAATGCCGACAGATCTTTCTGGTCGCACAGACAGATCAGGTTCAGGAGTATTACGATTTACTTCTGTTGAATTGTTGGATGAAAATCATCGTGTACTGGATGCTATGCATTGCGGATCGAAAGTGATTGTCTCAATCAAGATTGACAAAAAAGGAAAAACACTTTCTAATTTAAATGTAGCAATGGGAATTGATGACAGCATGGGACAACGCATTACGCATTTCAGCAATGAAGTTACTGATCAGTCTCTTGATGCTGAGAATGATTCTGTAAACATATATATTGATAAAGTTCCTTTTAAAGAAGGTCGTTATACGTACACCTTGTTTTCTTCAATTAATGGAGAAATTGTGGATTATATTATTGATGCAGGATCATTTGAAGTTGTTGCAGGAGATTTTTATCACACAGGCAAATTACCTCCCGAAGGACAGGGAAGTATATTTGTGAATCACTCATTTAAAAACTGATATGCTGCGCGAATTAATATATAACATCAGGATTAACCGTACTCACGGAGCAAGCCTTTCTCAACTGAAACATTATTTCAGATGGAAGAAATCATTTCGGCCTGCTGCATCATCTGTTGTGGATGAACAACCCTGGATTACCTTTGATGCAATAGATAAACTAAAGGAATTAATTCGTCCAGACTTTAAAGTTTTTGAATATGGTGGTGGTGGTTCTACTTTCTTTTTTGTGAAAAGATGTAATGAAGTAATAACTGCAGAGCATAATGATATATGGTTTAAAATATTAACGCAAAAGCTGGAAGGAAAAACAAAAGGTAAATGGAAAGGTCATTTGATTGAAGCAGAACAAGGAGACAGAGTTGTTAATCCTGATAAAGCCAATCCTGATCATTACAGTTCTGATGACATTCCATCAAAAGGAACTAATTACTTCAAGTATGCATCAGCCATTGATCAGTTTGCTGATAATTATTTTGATATTGTTTTAGTAGATGGAAGATCGCGTCCGTCATGTATGAAGCACTCCATTCCAAAATTAAAATCCGGAGGTTATTTAGTGCTCGATAATTCTGATCGTGATTATTATCTTCCTTTCTTTAAAGATGTGCTCTCTCAGAAATTCACATTAATACTAAACAATACAGGACCTACTCCCTATTGCAGAGAATTTACACAGACATCCATCTGGAAAAAGAATTAAACATCATCCTATTTCAAATAAATAATGCTGAATAAAATCGTCAATAAACTCTTCAGAGCTGTTCCAACAGAAATGGAAGCACTATTGACTGAAGCACATCAGTTCCCACGTTATAAAAAACATTCCTTTCAATTCAACGGAATGAAATTAACAGTTACCGATTTTCTTTCTGTTGCCTACCAGCTGAAAGAATATTTTTATGATGAACGGATGTTATTTCCTGCAACTGGTGATCCTGTTATCTATGATTGTGGTGCGAACGTTGGTGTTTCTGTTTTATTTTTTAAAAAGATATTTCCCTCAGCAAAAATTACTGCCTTTGAACCTGATCCGGAAGTGTTCAAATGTCTGAATGAAAACATGCAGCAGAATAAAGTGAATGATGTAACACTCATTCCAAAAGCAGTTTGGGTAAATGATGAAGGTATTGAATTCGGTAGTGAAGGTGCTGATGGAGGATCTGTATTTCATACTGGTAATAAAATCAAAGTAAATACCGTACGATTAAAAGATTTTCTGGCAAAGGAAACTGCTATCGATTGCCTCAAAGTAGATATTGAAGGTGCTGAAGTAAATGTATTGAAGGATTGTGGTGATGAATTAAAAAAAGTGAAGTATCTGTTTGTTGAATATCATTCCTGGAAAAATGAATCACAACAACTGGATGAACTTCTTTCCCTGTTCACAAGAAATGGTTTTAGATATTACATTCATTCCATCGGCGAAGCTAACAGGCAACCCTTCCTGCAAAAGTCTACGGAAAGCTCCATGGATATACAGCTCGATATTCATGCTATTAATATCGGAGCAAAATGAATGCACCAATCATTTTCTTCGCATACAACAGGTATGAATCTGTGGAACGTGCCTTACAAAGTCTGAAGGCAAATGCACTTGCTGCAGAAAGTGATTTATATATATTTTCCGACGGACCGAAAAAGAATGCTGATGAAAAAGCAGTGCAGGCAATAAAACGCACAAGAGAAGTTCTGCGTTCACAGCAATGGTGTAAAAAGGTATTTATAGAAGAAGCAGTTGAGAATAAAGGTCTGGCCAACTCAGTTATTGATGCCGTAACAAAAATTACAGAACAATTTGGCAGAGCTATTATTGTAGAAGATGATGCACTGTTATCTCCATTTTTTCTGCAATACATGAATGATGCACTTGCTTTATATAAAGATGATGAAAAGGTGTTTGGTATTGGCGCATGGACCTATTACATGAGGAACAATAAAGTTAACAATACATTTTTCATGCGTTACCCTGACTCCGTTACCTGGGGAATTTTTCAGCGTTCGTGGAAACATTTTATTGCTGATGCATCCACTGTAAAACAGCAACTGCAGGAAAAAGGGTTAATGAATAAATTCAATCCATTCCGCAACCTGCATTTCTTTGACAGCATGCTCGACAACCAGATCAATAAAAAAATTGACAGTTGGGCAATACGCTGGACTGCAACAACGGTACTTCATAACGGGTTAATACTTTATCCTCCGGTTTCTATGGTGCGCAACATGGGTAATGAAGAAGGCACACATGAAAAAGGAATTGATTTCAATAAAGATCTTCCTCTTGCAACTGCTCCTGTTGAAATAAAAAAAATACCACTTGAAGAAAATAAAACTGCTTTTGAAGAATGGAAAAGATTTGCACGCATTCACTTTTTAAACGACACGTGGGAAACACGCATAAGATTGCAGGCAAGTAAAATCACACCACATTTTATAAAGAAAGCTGCACGATTCCTGTTAAATCCCGGTGCAAAAAAAACGGTACCTGCATTAACAGAACATGCATTGATGCAGACAGAACCTGTTTCGCGACAATTTGGTTTCGACAGAGGAACACCTGTGGACAGATATTATATAGAAAAATTTTTACGCACAAATAGTGAATATATAAAAGGGAATGTACTGGAAATTGCAGACTCCCATTATAGTAAAAAATTCAATTCAGGAGTAAGCTCATTCGAAGTATTGAACTTTACACCATCACCGGAAACAACAATCGTTGGGGATTTAACAAAACCGGAAACACTTCCTGAAGAAAGGATCGATTGTTTTATCTGCACACAAACATTAAACTTCATATATGATGTAAACAGTGCTTTGAAAGGGTCCTATCAATTACTAAAACCAGGTGGAATTTTATTAGTAACTGTTGCAGGCATTTGCCAGATCTCGCAATTTGATAATAAACAGTGGGGAGATTTCTGGAGATTTACCCCACTCTCTCTTTCAAGACTGGCAGCTGAAGTATTTGGTGAGGACAATGTACAGGTAACGCATTACGGAAATAGTCTGAGTGCTGTGTTACTATTAAAAGGTTGTGCTGTTGAAGATACCACTACAGATTTACTGGATATATATGACGAAGATTATCCGGTAACAATTACACTTCGCGCAGTAAAACGCATCTGAAATTAACAAATGTCAGGGTCGATAATAAAAGCAAAACGTTTTATCAGGAAGAAGCAAAGGCAAATGCACGACCTTGTTTCCGGTACATGTGCTGTCCTGCTTTATCATCGTATTACAGATATTCCAACAGATCCACAATTACTGGCTGTGCATCCTGATAATTTTAACAGACATCTTGCAACACTTAAAGCAGAATATAATTTATTAACCATAGATGAATTCAAGGATCATCTGTTAAATAAAAAGAAGTTTCCAAAAAATAGTGTGGTAATTACTTTTGATGATGGTTATGCAGACAATTATATAGAAGCATTACCCTTACTTAAAACCTACAATGCGCAGGCACTTTTTTACATTGCAACAGGAACATTAAATACCAGTACTGAATTCTGGTGGGATGCTGTGGAACGTATTATCCTTTTGTCAACTGCTCAGCCAACAGAGAAAACACTTACTATTGGAGAAAGAACTTTTTCTCTCTATGTGAATGATAAAGATGCTGCATTAAAGTTATATGATTCTCTTTTACCAGTTCTTCGTAATATGCCTTCTTATGAAAGAGAAACATATATAGCGAGGCTTGCAAAACTATTCAATAGTGAAACAGGAAGATTATCACATCGCGCAATGACTTTTGATGAGTTGAAGAAAATGCATGCATCATCAAATGCCGTTATTGGTGCTCACACACATTTACACCCTTCGCTTGGTGCTTTAAATTATGAGCAACAGTTGATAGAAATAAAAGAATCAAAAGATATCCTGGAAAAGATATTACAAACTACTATTACTCACTTCTCCTATCCATTCGGAACATCTCACGATTATAATAATCACACATTGGATATCTGCAGATCATTGCAGTTTCAACTGGTAGCAGCAAACATTCCGGAACTTGTACGACATGAAAGTGATCCATTGCAGTTTCCTCGCTTTCTTGTCCGCAACTGGGATGAAAAGGAATTTCACTCTCACATGAAACAAATTTTTCAAGCATGAAAGTGGTTCATGTAAGTACCAGCAGCAGTGGCGGAGCAGGAATTGCCGCATTGCGTCTGCATAAGTTTCTTTTGAAAAATAATATTGATTCGCATTTCCTCAGCAAAAATAAAAGCAGTGATGCTATTGCAAATTATCATCTGCTTGATGATGAATATAAAGGCATTCCAAGAGTAAAAACCATACTGAAGAATCAACTGGAGAAAACAGGATTAACAGTAACAGGTAATTCCGGCTACAGCAGAAAATATCTTCAGAATAAACCACCAGGATTTGAATATTTCAGTTTTCCTTATTCTAACGTATATATAGAATCATGTCCTGTTATTCAATCTGCTGATATTGTACATCTGCATTGGATTGCTGAAGACTTCATTAATTATCCTTCTTTCTTTACATCTTTAAAAAATAAAAAGTTTATCTGGACATTACACGACATGAATCCCTTTACAGGAGGTTGTCATCATGCTGATAATTGTGTGAACTATCAGTCTCAATGCAGAAACTGTCCACAGCTTCCGGAGCAACATTGTGCAACACTGGCTTTTAAAATGCAGCAGCTAAAGTCATCTATTTATTCCCGCTTTGATAAAAATAATTTCCTCATTGTAACTCCTTCACAATGGATGCTGGATAAAAGCAAGAGTTCCGTTTGCTTTAATAATTTCAATCACCATAAAATTGCAAACCCTGTAAACAATGTTCATTTCTCTCCTACTGACAGAAATGAAGCACGGAAAACTCTTGGATTACCCTTAGATAAAAAGATTTTGCTCTACATTTCACATAACATCTCTAATGAAAGAAAAGGTATCAGCAACTTACTGGAAGCAGTGAAATTGTCTGGTATTCCTGATCTGTTATTGTGTGCTGTTGGTCATTCAACAACTCCCAATCCCGGAATTCATCAACTGGGTTATATTAATGATGACAGGAAAATGGCAACAGCTTATAGTGCTGCTGACATATATATACTTCCATCGTTGGCAGAAAACTTTCCAAACACTATTATTGAATCATTACTTTGTGGTACACCTGTAATTGCATCAAATACCGGTGGGATTCCTGAACAGATTACAGATGATGGAATTCTTACTGAACCTGGTAATATTCCGGCAGTAGCAAATGCAATTCAGACTATATTTCAAAATACGAAGTACAGTAATCAGATAGCGATAAGTAGTGGTGCATTAAAAAAGTTTAATGAGGCAGAAGCAGTAAATCAATATATAACTTTATACAGGCAACTAAGCAGGCAATGAAGTTATCAATCATCACAATCAATCTCAATAACAGAGAAGATCTGGAACGCACAATACAAAGTGTAGTCACACAGAACTTCAATGATTTTGAATATATAATAATTGATGGTGGTTCAGATGATGGGAGTATTGATGTCATTACACAGTATCCGCAACAATATATAAAATGGATTTCTGAAAAAGATACTGGAATTTACCATGCCATGAACAAAGGAATTCATCTGGCCACTGGAGAGTATTGCCTGTTCCTTAACAGTGGCGACAGCTTTTATGCTAATGATATTCTGGAAAATATATTTGCAACTCATCCTGTTGAAGATATTTTATATGGCGATCTTCTGTTTGAATTCAATAACAACAAAACAGAAATCCAGAATCGTCCGGATAACCTGACTCTTTATTTTCTCTTTCATGATAATATATGGCATCCTGCTACCTTTATTAAAAAAAATCTCTTTCATAAAAATGGTTTTTACGACGAACGCTTTCGTATCGCAGGTGACTATGAATTCTTCTTCCGGAATATTGTAATCAAGAAGGCATCTACGCGCCATATAAATTTCACTGTTTCGCGTTACAACACTTCCGGAATAAGTTCCGATGCTGAAAACCTGCAATTGATAGAGATGGAACGCAGGTTGGTACATCTGGCACATCTCACTTACAAAGAAATTCACGAACTGGAATTTCAAAGAAAAATAAAGTCTCCCCTTCTCCGAACATTATTCACCAGCTTTCCTTTTTTATATAATCTGTATAACTTTATTCACAGTTATTATTCCAGGATCAGACATCATAAATTTCCGGGTGTTAAAAAAACAAGCATCACATTTTTCACTCCCACCTTCTGGCGGACGGGATCAGAAGTTGTATTGTTCAACCTGCTAAACTCCTTTCTACTACCCTGGAAAATAAATGCAATAAGCCTGTATAAGGGTGAACTTGCTGCATCATTACCTCCTGCTGTGGGCTATCATTATATATATTCAATTTCCAAAGGCAACCGGCTAATTGCATTAAAAAACAGGTTTAATTTCTATTTCAAATATTCGCAATTACTCAACAGATTTCAATCATCCATATGGTATATTAATACAATTGCGCTGCCGGAAATACTTGAAGAAGCAGAGAGAAGAAAGGTGAGAGTATGGTTACATGTACATGAACTGGAACAGATATTTAAAACACTCACCAAAGAACAGGAAGCAAGAGTGATACGTTATCCGGAATTGATTATCGCCAATTCAAAAATCACTGCTGAGCTTTTATGTAAGAAAGGTCGCACCGGAAAAATCAGTTTAATTTATCCTGCAATTAATACTGCAGCTTTGCATCAGGATAAAAGTATAGGCACTATTTTTAGAAGAAAAGCAGGTTTTGCTGAAAATGGATTTCTATGGGTCATGGCTGGAACCATAGACAGCAATAAAAATCCGTTACTGTTTATTCGGATTGCCAGGGAAATTCTGCAAACAGAACCATCCACATGTTTCCTTTGGATAGGCATAAAAGCAGATCGTATTTTATATGAACAATGCATCAATAAACTGAAAGAAGAAAATATCTCAGATGCTGTAAAATTTATTGAACCACAAGGTGATGAGTTTATTAATTATTTTCAAAGCGCTGATGGATTTGTGCTCACCTCAACAGCTGAATCTTTTTCACTGGTAACATTACAGGCAATGCTTTTAGGTTTGCCGATAGTTGCTGCTGATTGCGGTGGTGTTAACGAAGTGCTGACAAATGATTATGGAAAAATTGTGAAAGGATTTGAAAATGTTTCAGGAATGGTGAAAGAGATGCTTCGCTATCAGCATCATGAAATACCTGTAAATGCTGAAGATATGCGCAAACATGCTGAATCATTTGATATTAATTCTATTTCACTTACCTGGAATAAGTTATTGTTGGAACAAGCCGGATCAACTGTAAATTCCAAACTAAAATAATCATCACTTTATGAAATCACTTTGTTCGTTCAGCTCTTTTTCAACCTCTCCGGAAGCCCCTGAATACATTCTATTTATTTAACAGAGATGAATAAATGATAGAAAATAAAATCAGTGTCAGCATCTGTATTCCTGTTTACAACGGCGGAGAATACCTTGATGAATGCATTCAATCTGCAGTGCGCCAGGTTTACAGTGCTTTCGAAATTGTAATTGTTGATGATCAATCAAAAGATAACAGTGTTGAAATCATTAATAAATGGATTGCGAAAGATCAACGCATCAGGTTATTCGTAAATGAAAAAAATCTCGGCTTAACAGGAAACTGGAATGCCTGCCTTCAACATGCAAAAGGTGAATGGATTAAATTTTTATTCCAGGATGATATTCTCGCACCGGATTGTCTTCAGAAGATGCTGATGTATGCAGACAAAGCAAAATTTATTTCTGCAGAACGCAATTTTATTTTTGAAGAAGGTGTTGATGAGATCACAAGACATCAATACAGCACTCAACTTACCTCACCTGCTGATGAGTTCAGTTTAAAACAACCTTCATTAATTTCAGCAGAAGCTCTTTGCAGAAAAGTTATTCAACGCAACTCCTCCAACTTCATCGGTGAACCAACAGCAGTAATGTTCCGCAGAGATCTTATTGAGGAATGCGGAATGTTCAGTGTTGATTATGATCAGATCTGCGATCTCGAATACTGGATCAGGATTGGAAGTATTCACGGATTATTCCATATCCCTGAAGGTCTTGCCTTCTTCCGGGTGCATCCGCAATCCACATCATCAGAAAATAAAAAAGTGAGAATGGAGCTGGCTGACGGTGCTGTATTTATTTATGATTTGCTGTATCATGAATACTATTCTTCTTTTAGAAAATATCTGAATAGTTTTAATCATTGGAAGCTGAAAGTAATTATGTCAGTAAGAGTGTTTGAAATGAAAGATCTTGCAAAGAAGCAAATGAATGAGAAAATGAAAAGACGAGCAGAAAAGATCTTTCAATTACGTCCGTTAATCACCACTCATTTACTTCCATCTGCCGTTACTGCCATCATTTATTTTTTTATCAGGATAAAAAGAAATTTAAGAAACAGATGAGATTCCCTTCAAAAGAAAATATCTGTGCAGTGGTTATTACTTATAACCCTGCTCATGTATTATTGGAGGAAATTGAATCCATTATTCAACAGGTTGCTGAAGTAATTATTGTTGACAATGGTTCATCTGATAAAAGTATTCTCAATTTAGTATCTGGCAAATTTCCAGCTGTTCAGATAATACGTAATTCTGAAAATGCAGGTATTGCTGCGGCATTAAATAAGGGAATTGATGCTGCAATTAATAAAAGTCATTCCTGGATATTACAGCTTGACCAGGATTCTGTTCCTGAACATGATCTGGTGAATGAACTATGCAGATGTATTGCAATGTTTAATAATGAAAATCTTGCAATGGCAGGTTGTAATTATTATATAAACGGTAAAGCTCATCCTTATGTTAGTGATCAGCACTATAAGAAAGTGATGACCTTAATAACATCAGGTTCGCTACTGAGTGCTGAGGCTTATCAGAAAAATGGTGGATACAGAGAAGATTTTTTTATTGATGCAGTTGACTTTGAATATTCACTGCGTCTGAAAAAAGCAGGCTTCCATTCTATCATAACAACAAAACCGCTCCTTCATCATTCCATAGGATCCATCAGAACTGTTAATTTCGGGCTCTTCAAATTACAATCTACAAATCATTCATCGTTGCGCAGATATTACAGGGCAAGAAATACCATGTTGTTAACCCGAAAATATTTCAGCACCTTTCCCATGTGGATCATCAAATATAATTTTTTTCTTTTTGTTTCATCGTTACTCATCTTATTGCTTGAAAAAGATAAAGTTTCTAAAATAAAAGCAATCTTTAAAGGTTTAAAGGAAGGAATCACTCAGAAATGACAAAGCCATTGATATATTTTGTTGCAGTTAATTATAACAATGCTGCTTATTCGCTGAAATATGTGAAGAGTGTGCTTTCGTTGAAGAGTGATTTTAATGTGCAGGTAATAATTGTGGATAATAAAAGTGAGGTTGAAGATATTTTTGAAATTGAAAAAGGAATTACAGGTCTGGATAATGTAAAGCTTATTAAAAATCCTGTCAACTCCGGATATTTCAAAGGACTGAACAAAGGACTGGAGACTTTTGATACTTCCTCAGCAGCATTTGTTTTGATTGGAAATAATGATCTTGAATTTGATGCTGACTTTCTGCAGTTGCTGAAAAAGATTGAATTCGATAATCACACAATGATCCTTGCTCCTGATGTAGTTACGGAAAATGGTATACATCAGAATCCACTTTGCATCAAACGTATGCATCCGTTACGCAAGTGGGGATTACGTATCTATTACACCAACTACTATTTCGGTAAAACTATTTATCATCTCACTCAATTAATAAAAAATGCCGCAATGCCCAACCGCAAGCTGGAAAGCAGTGAGTTTATATATATGGGAATTGGTGCATGCTACGTGCTGACTCCGAATTTCTTTAAATCATTTTCACTGTTAAAAGAAGATGTCTTCCTGTGGTCGGAAGAAGCATTACTTGCGGGTCAGATTACTGAAAAAAATGGTAAGACGTTGTATTGCTCTCAATTGATTGTACATCATGCAGAGAATACATCAATAAAAAAATTGCCTTCGCGTAAAACATATGCAATGGCAAGAGAATCATTTTTAAAAACTTTCAGATATTATTAAGGTGGACGTCAAAAGAATTATTTTCATCAACCAGTCGCCCAACAGCATGCTTGCCGATATTGCAGAAGCAGGAAGCAGGCAGGGATTCACCTGTGTTCTGCTGACCGGACAAGCGCTTGCTGGAAATTTTGAAAAAACAATTCTGCTCACATCTTACAACAGAACTTCATCCTTGAGCAGACTAAAATCATGGTATCAGTTTTATATCGAAACAAAAAAATGGCTTAAAGAAAACAGCATCATTTCTGATGAACTTTTTATCGTAAGTAATCCACCTTTCAATCTTTATCTGCCTTTATTTCTAAAAAAAATACGAGGTAACAGAATATATTTTCTCATCTATGATCTGTATCCTGATATTATGGAAAAGATGATGAATAAAATTATTACTGCACTTCCCTCCTTCTTTCTAAAAGCATTAAACAAAAGCAGTTTTAAATATGCACATACTATTATCACTCCTTCAAAAACATTAAGCAGTGCTGTAAAAAAATACGTGAACAAAGAAATAAAAACTATATATAACTGGGCAGATACTTCAGCTACAAAACCAATTAATAAAAAAGATAATAAATTTCTGTTGAAAGAGGGTTTGTCGGAATCATTTATCGTACTGTATTCCGGCAACCTGGGACGTACACATGACTGGAAGACCATGCTGGGTGCAGCTGCACACTTAAAAGATCACAACAACATAAAATTTGTAGTGATTGGTGAAGGAGAAAGCATGACGGAATTTAAAAATGCTGCTTTGCAACTTCCAAACGTTTTGTTTTTTCCCTGGCAGGATGTCGAACTATTCCCACATTCCATTGCTTCCGGTGATATTGCATGGGTGAGTTATAAAGAAGGCTTTGAAGAATATTCCATTCCCAGCAAACTTCCTTATTATCTTGCATCAGGAACACCTGTTATTTCTATCGGTAATATAAAGTCGGAGCTATCAACGCTGCTTGTCGATAATTCTATTGGTTATGCTGTTTCTAACATGGATATTGAAGCATTGTGTTCTGTAATTTTGAAAACAGTAAACAGTGAAAAATCTTATGGTATGAATGCAGTTTATTATTCAGAAAGAAATTTTTCAAAACGCAATGCTGAACTATTCCATTAGGTGATGTACATTAAAGCAATTAAACCCTTATCTGATTTTATTTTTTCTCTGCTGTTGCTGCTATTACTTTCGCCCATACTTTTTCTGATCATTCTGTTACTGGCATTTATACAAAACGGTAAAGTGTTCTTTGTGCAGGAACGTCCTGGCTACAAGGGTAAATCATTTAATCTGATCAAGTTTAAAACAATGACAGATGAAAAGGATTCAAATGGAAATCTTCTTCCTGATATGCAACGCATACATCCTCTTGGTAAATGGCTTCGTGAAAAGTCGCTGGATGAATTGCCACAATTACTGAATGTTTTGTCGGGAAGTATGAGTTTCATCGGGCCACGTCCGTTGCTTACTGAATATCTTCCTTTATATAATGTGGAACAGAGAAGAAGACATGATGTGAAACCCGGAATAACAGGTTGGGCACAGGTGAATGGAAGAAATGCATTAAGCTGGAATGACAAATTTCATCTTGACGTTTGGTATGTCGATAACATCTCTCTGAGTGTTGATTTAAAAATATTATTTTTAACACTGAAAAAAGTACCTGGTGGAGAAGGCATCAACAGCAACACCGATACAACCATGGAAAAGTTCAAAGGAGACGCAGGATGAAAAAGATAGCAATATACGGAGCAGGTGGTTTTGGAAGAGAAGTGCTGCAGTTGATTGAGCAGATCAATGCGAACAGACCGGAGTGGATTTTTGAAGGATTTTTTGATGATGGCATTGCAGCAGGCACTATGGTGAATGGGTATCCAGTATTGGGAACGGTTGATGAAGCTAATAATTATTCCTCTGTACTTTATTTAGTAATTGCAGTAGGAAATCCGCTCATTAAAAAAAGAATTGTGGAGCGCATCAACAATCCGCAGATTATATATCCTGTATTAATCCATCCCCTGGTTCATGTTGATAAGAGATGGGTAAACATTGGAAACGGAACAATCATTACTGCAGGAAATATACTTACTGTTAATATCACTATTGGTGAACATGTAATTGTAAATCTCCAGTGTACTATTGGTCATGATACGGTTATAAAAGATTATTGCTCACTGATGCCAGGAGTAAAAGTTTCAGGAGAAGTAGTATTGTATGAAAATGTATATATAGGCACAGGAGCCTCTATAATTAACCAGGTGACAATTGGAAGCAACACTATTATAGGTGCTGGTGCTGTAGTAACAAAAAATATTCCTTCAGACTGTACTGCTGTTGGAGTTCCTGCCACACCAATTAAGCAAAAGGAACAGTTATGAGCAGAATTTATTTATCAGCACCACATATGGGTGTGAAAGAGCAGGCGAACATTGCAGAAGCATTTGCAACCAACTGGATTGCGCCGTTAGGACCATTTGTAGATGGTTTTGAAAAAAAACTTTGTGAATTCACCGGAAGTGGTCATGCAGCAGCATTAAGCAGCGGAACAGCAGCATTGCATCTTGGACTGATGTTATGTGGTGTAAAAACAGGTGACATCGTACTCTGTCCTTCCTTTACATTTTCTGCCACTGTAAATCCTGTTATATATATTGGTGCAGAACCGGTTTTTATTGATAGTGAAAAAGAAACGTGGAATATGTCTCCTGACCTGTTACGTATTGCTATCAAAGTATTAAAGACAGAAGGAAAAACTCCAAAAGCATTGTTGATTGTACATCTTTATGGAATGCCGGCTGCAATGGATGAATTACTTCAGATTGCAAAGGAAAATAATTTAGCAGTTATTGAAGATGCTGCGGAATCATTAGGTTCTTTATATAAAGGAAAACATACCGGTACATTTGGTAAAACAGGAATACTTTCTTTTAACGGAAATAAAATCATCACAACATCAGGTGGTGGTGCATTGCTTTCTGATGACGAAGAACTGATTAAGAAATCGCGTTTCCTGGCAACACAGGCACGAGATCAGGCACCACATTATCAGCATTCAGAGATCGGTTATAATTATCGGTTGAGTAATATTTGCGCGGCAATAGGTTGCGGACAGATGGAAGTGTTGAACGACAGAATTGCACAGAGAAGAAATAATTTTGACAAATACCATACTGCCTTTAAGAATACAGATGCGATCAGTTTGTTGCAGGAGCCCGAAGGATATTTCAGTAACAGATGGTTATCCACAATAATTATTGATCCGGAAAAAACAAAGGGAAATACAACGAGGGAAGATGTGAGATTAAAACTGGATACATTAAATATTGAATCGCGACCATTATGGAAACCTATGCACATGCAACCGGTTTTTGAAAAACATCGTGCATTTACTGATGGAACCTGTGAGCAATTATTTAAGAATGGATTATGTCTTCCATCAGGTTCCTCGTTAACGGATGAGCAACATGCGTTGATTTGTAAAACAATTCTGGAAGTGGTAAAATAAAATTATGAATCCGCTCTCCGCTTCCATTCACCCCTGGATCATCAGGCTGTTTTGTACCTATGTATTTATCCTGCCTTTCAGTTCGTGGATGGCATCGCTGGTACTTGCATTTTTGTTTGTGCTTTGCCTGATATATAAAATTTCGGAGAAGAAGTTTTTACGCTTCAGTTCTTTTGTGATGTTGTGGCTGATACTGTTTTATCTGCTGCATGTAACAGGATTACTTTACACAGAGAATTATTCCTACGCCGGACTTGATCTGCAGATAAAACTCTCCTTTCTGCTTATGCCTTTACTGATAGACCAGATTCCGCTTCCTGCATCAGCCTTCCGTCGACTTACACGATCATTCATTGCAGGATGTACCTTGTTCTCATTGATCTTATTAGTGAATGCTGTGATGGAATATTACATCTGGCATAACGGTTCTTCTTTCTTTTATACTGATTTCTGTTCACTGCAGCATGTTGCTTACTTAACGTTATATATAAACTGTGCATTGTTTTTTCTGGCTGATGAATTCTTCCGTTTACCAGGTTATCGTTTACGCAACAGGTATCTGCTGGTTCTCTGGATGATATTCCTTGTTATAATAATTACTTTATTAGCATCACGCACTGCACAAATGGCTGCACTTGTTTCGGTGAGTCTTTATCTCTTTTTATTGAGAAGAAAAACCTCCCGCTTTGCTTCATCACTTACCTTTTCAGGGATTACTGCTGTTGCCATGATTTTGATATTTCTTTTAATATCAGGAAACAGAAATCGTTTTGATAATCCTGTTTCGCAACCGGTTCCGATTACAAACAACATCGATGTAAATGAGTCAAGCACCATTCAGCATAATGTACGTTTTGAAGTATGGAAAAACACGCTTGAAGTTTACCGTCAACATCCTGTTTTAGGAGTAGGAACAGGTGATATTAAAGATGCACTTAACAGGCAGTATGAACTTGCAGGGTTCCGGGAAGGATTGGAATTTAATCTCAGTCCGCATAACCAGTTTCTTCATACCTTATTAGTACTTGGAATTCCAGGTATCATCACCTTATTATTAATATTCGGTTTAGCTGCACGCAATGCAGTGATCCATCATAATCTATTAATACCTGTACTATTAATTGCAGTATTTATCAATTGCATGACGGAAGGAATTCTTGAAAAACAAGCAGGCGTTTTATTTTTTACATTCTTCCTGATTGTACTTACCGGACAAAAAGAGGAGATTAATTCACAACAAAAAGCTGAAGCATAACATCAATCTCATCCACTTTTTCTTTATCACCTAATT
>JBDTVD010000037.1:0-17501 GCA_040007375.1 Bacteroidota bacterium
AACCAACTGGCATCAGCAAATTCTTAATTATGCAAATACACATGTTACGGATCCATCAAACACTTATCCTTATTATGAGCCGGGAACACCAGCTTTTGATTCTGCTTTTGCTGCTATAACATCCCGGGAATCCCTTAGCAAGGGTGGATCGCGTTTTTACGATCATTCAGCATTGTACCATGCACAGGGAGAATATAAAATCAATGTTAGTTTTATGGATGTTAAAGCTGCAGTTTATAATGCAGACAGTTCAGCGTTGAAATCATCGTTCCTTAGAAAAGCAGGTGCCGGATTTATTAATTTTTTCAATGGAATGGAAATAACACTTGGTGCCAGTGGAAGAATGTACCGACCGGATTCGCACGGTACTATTTTCAGTGACAGTATTTATTATGTTAGGGATACTATATATAATTCCGATAACAGCATCAACAGAATTGATTCAACTGAAAAAAGAAATAAAATCACCAATACTGAATACGGAGTTTATTTTGGAATAGGAAAAAAAATATTACGGGAGAAACTCAACCTGAATATAACAACGCGACTTGATAAAAATGAAAATTTTGATTACCTCTTCTCACCTGCAGTTTCCGGTGTTTATACGGTTAACGACAATCATATTATCCGTGCAACTTTTTCATCTGCCATCCGCAATCCTACTTTAACGGATCAGTATCTTTATTATCCTGTTGGAAGAGCATTATTAGTGGGTAACATTAATGGTTATGATTCTATTGCAACCATTGAATCCTTAATTTCTTTGTTCAATACAGGAAATGAAGACTCTTTAAAATATTTCAGCGTATCAGCAGTACAACCTGAAAAAGTGAAGACCATAGAATTCGGTTATCGTGCAACCTTATTTCAACATTTATATATGGATCTGAATTATTATTTCAGCTTCTACGATGATTTTATCGGATACCGAATTGGTGCACAAGTTCCTATTGTAATTCTTAGTTCGCTATTTGGTGTTGATACAGTTCCTGATTATAATAATATTAAAGTTCTTCGAATTGCTTCCAATGCAAAAGAACAGGTAACAACACAGGGAGCAAGTATTGGTTTAAATTATTTATTTGCAAAGTTCTTTTCAGTAAACGGAAATTATTCTTTTAACAGATTAAATAAAGAATCTGATGATCCGCTTGTTCCTGCATACAATACTCCAAAACATAAATTCAATGTTGGTATCAGCGGACGTGATATCATCACTCAGAAAATAAAAAACTGGGGATTTAATATTAATTACAAATGGGTACAGGGATTTCTTTTTGAAGGCTCACCACAGTTTACAGGTAAAATTGATACTTATGACTTAGTAGATTTTCAGGTGAATAAAAAATTTCCGGAGCAGCATACCACGTTCAAACTGGGTGTGCAGAACCTCCTCAATAATAAGCACTATGAAGTATATGGAGGACCATTAGTGGGTCGTCTTGCCTATTTCCAGGTTAATGTAGAAATAAACTGATCCGGATATAGCGGCATAATGCTTTAGTCAACCATTTTTTCAGTCTGTCTGTTGATAGCGGAAATTACTATTTTTACAAAAAATAAAATACCTGAAATCATGATGAAAAGATTACTTACTCTGGCCTGCATGGCCCTTATCAGCGTTAGTAGTTTCGGTCAGCGTTATCTGAACGAAATATTTACCGATGCAGATCTTACTATTACACCGAATATTACTTATGCTTCCAATTTTCAGTTTCTCACTGGCTCACCGGTTGCAACTGATCTGAAGATGGATGTTTATCAACCCAATCAATCCATCGATCCAATAGATGCACGTCCCGTTATTGTTTATCTGCATACAGGAAGTTTTCTTCCTCCAATAGTAAACGGAACACCAACCGGCTGGAGATATGACAGCACTGTTGTGGAGATGTGTAAACAGTTTGCGCGCAGAGGGTATGTTGCCATTGCAGCTACTTATCGTATGGGATGGAATCCTGTTGCAGTTGATCAGGATGTAAGAACCGGAACATTACTTCAGGCTGTATATCGTTCCATTCAGGATGCAAAAGCATGCGTACGTCATTTGTATAAAGCTGCTGCTGCAGGCAATACATATGGTATAGATACGAATGCAATTATTCTTGGAGGACAAGGGTCAGGAGGATATATAGCCCTTGCATATGCAACACTTGATAAAACGAGTGAAATAAATCTTCCTAAATTTTTATCCAACACCACCAATGCAACATATGGTTTCGTCCAGGGTCAGTCATATATAAATCAATCATTACTTGGAGATTTTGATGGTTACGGAGGAAATCCGAATTTAAACAATGCAAATAACAGTGTTGGATACAGTTCTGAAATTAAATTCGTATTTAACTTAGGTGGAGCAATTGGTGATAGTATATGGTTAGAGACAGGCGACGTTCCGATGGTTGCATTTCATGTAATCGGTGATCCATTTGCACCGTATGATAATGGTGTGGTTATCGTTCCAACAACAGGACAATTTGTTGTAAACGTAAGTGGTAGTGCAACTGTAATACGTAAAGCAAATGCGTTTGGAAATAACAATTGTTTTGCTTCAGCCGGTTTTACTGATCCATATACAGTTCGTGCATATCAGTTGAATAATGGCGAAGATGGTTTATTCCCTTTGCAAACAAATCCTGCGCAACAGGCCGGACCATGGGAATGGTTTGATAGTACTGCAACAGTTATGATGGCACAGGCAATTGGTTATCCTGCATCAAACGGAACTTCTGCTTATCAGAATGCATTGCTTACAAATCCTGATATGAGTAAAGTAAAAGCAATGGCATATATTGATACCATCCAGAATTACGTTAATCCAAGAATTGTTTTTTGCCTTGGACTAAACAATGTTGGAATTAATGATAATGCTGCTGTTGCTGCCAGTCTTCAGGCAGTGCCCAATCCATCATCTGATTTTATCACACTTACACTGAAGCAGGAAGAGAATAAAATCAATTCTATACAGTTGTATGATATTACCGGTCGCATAACAGGCAGATCTGAAGGAATTGATGCCAACTCTATAGAGATTAACAGAAACGGAATGGATGCAGGAATTTATTTTGCAGTTGTAAAAACACTGAAAGGAACTGCAACTATTAAAGTTATTTTCAATTAACAGAAGAAACTTTTAAAAATGCCCTGTCGTTGCGACGGGGCATTTTTTTTATAACACCCAATAAAAACAGATAACTGCTGTTATATATATCAGCAATAAGTGAAAAAACTACTACATATTCTGCTGTTTATTTCTGTAACTACTAATTGTTTTTCGCAGGAACGGGTAACTACTTTCGGTATTGTTGTGAAACCTGTATTTCCCAGCAGGTTTTTTCGCACCGGGCCGAAAGAATCGATCAACAACAATGTAAATTTTAAAATAAGTCAGAATGCCGGATTCAGTGCCGGAGGTGTGATCAGAAAAGGACTTACCAAAACACTTTCAATAGAAGGGGGAATTAATTTTGTAAAAAGATTGTACGAACTGCAGATTACTGATGGTTCATTTACAGGAACATCGGATTACAAAGTTATTGGATATGAAATTCCGTTACAGGCACTTGTATTTGTACAACTCAGCAGACAGATCTGGATGAATGCAGCATTAGGGCCATCGCTTGATTTATTTCCGAGTGATGTAACTACCAATGATACTTATTTCATTGAGGAAACAAGGAGAAAATCACAGCGGCATATTTTAAATCCTGGTGTAATAGCAGATATCGGGTGGGAATGGAGAACAGAGAAAAGTGGTTACTTTTATTTAGGAGCCAGTTATCACCGTTCACTAAATAATATATATACCACTTATGTTGCCTATATAAGAACACCAGGTGCTACAAGTGCTGATGCCCTTAATTCAACACCTTTAACAGGTGATTACTTTACCTTTGATATCCGGTATTATTTTCATGAAAATGCTGCAGCAAAAAAAGTAAAGCGACCCTGATTACCTTATTTCAATTTTCCGGGTTTCTTCCATTCCTTCTGTTCTTATGGTGATAAAATATATCCCTGCTTTGAGAGCACTAATATCCAGGGTAATTAATTTATCGGCCGAAAGATGAAAATACTGATTTAACACCGTTATTTTTCCGGTTACATCAGCAATAGAAACAGAACCATCAGCATTGTTCTTAGCTTCCATCTCAACAGTTATGCTTTTACCTGCAGGAACAGGATATATATTCTTTATATATGCTCCACCAGTACTATAAAGTTCATCAACACCTGACACAACTGAACCTGTAGTGAAAACAAATTTCTCAGAGTAGAAACCGGAAATACTGCCGCTGAAATATCTCACCCGCCAGTACAACTGCGTATTGGAAGGAAGATTAGGAACCTGTTTAGATGTATTTGTTAATCCGAGAATGTTTGAAACAAAGGGAAGTGTAAACAATGTATCGTTATCAATCTGCAGATTGTAAGAGGAAATATTCGGAACAGCAGTCCATTGGAAAATCGGATTTGTGGGAACGCCTGTTGAACTATTTGGTGGATTAATCAACTGAGCAGGTCCTCCTGTTGTAAAAGTATATACTGATGACCATCCACTCTGATGTCCACCATTATCAGCCATTACTCTCCAGTGATAAGTAGTATTTGGTAATAATCCTGCAGAAGAAGAAGTATTGACTCCTGTTCGTTTGCTGATGTTCACTGAACCGAATAATGAATCTGTGCTTACTTCAAGTTTATATATAACAGCATCCGGTACATTACTCCACTGGAATAAAACACCACCCGGAATATTAATAGCCTGATCAAGAGGAGCAGTAAGCAAAGGTTCAACCGGTACTGAATCATTAACACCTGTAGAGGTAATAAACATTTCTATTTTCTGAAAAGGTACATCATCAGCATTACGTGGTGAGCTTACTATTGTATCAACAATATCCAATCCTGATGTAACCTGACCAAAAACAGTATACTGACCATCCAGATTAAAAGCATTGGCAACGCATATATAAAACTGGGAGTTGGCACTATTAGTATCTGCATCACGTGCAGCACCTATCCTACCACGATAATGGCGGGCAGGACTGAACTCTGCATTCACGGTTGGTTGCCATGGCTGACCAAAACCCCATGTAGAAATCGGGCCGTTAATAGAATTAGGATCTCCACCCTGAATTACAAAACCGGGAACAACACGATGAAATGCAGTGCTGTCGAAAAACTGTGCTGAAGCAAGACTATCAAAATTAGCAGTTGCAAGAGGTGCTATTGATGGAAACAATTCGATATTAATCATTCCCAGGAATGCTCCTGCACGATGTATTTCCAACTGGTAACGTGGTTTATCAACCTGTGCATTGATATTTAAATTAAACGTTAGCAGTAATACTGCAATTGTAAATAGTATTTTTTTCATGTTTCTGAAATGAGTGTTAAAATTAATAAAGAAAACAACTTACAGCTATATACTTATTTTATTAAAGAGAATCAGTCCTCTGATCCGCTAACCGGTTTTAATTGTTCCATAAATAAATGAGTGAGTACATTTTTCTCTGCATCCTCCATATTCTTTCCCCTCCGCTCCATTACACGTGCTGCTAAATCCAATGCCTTATCAAGAAGAAAAACTTCTGACTCCCCCGTTCCACCCCATGTAAATGATGGAATATATTTATCAGGAAATCCTGCACCGAAAATATTTGCACAAACACCAACTGTAGTTCCTGTATTAAACATGGTATTAATACCACACTTGCTGTGATCACCCATCAACAATCCGCAGAACTGCAATCCTGTTTTTATATATTGTTGTGCAGGATAATTCCATACACTTACTTCACCATAATTATTTTTAAGGTTCGAATTATTTGTATCAGCACCTAAGTTACACCATTCACCAACAACACTATTTCCTAAAAAGCCATCATGCGCTTTATTACTGTTGGCATATATAATTGAATTGCTGATCTCTCCTCCTGCTTTACATCCTTTGCCAATCGTAGTAGCACCATAAATTCTGGTTCCCATTTTTAACACAGCCTGTTCCCCTAAAGCAAATGGTCCTCGTATAATGCATCCTTCCATCACTTCTGCCTGCCTGCCAATATATACAGGACCGGCAGAAGCATTGATAATACTAAACTCTACAACAGCACCTTCTTCAATAAAAACATTAGTGTCATTAACAACCTGGTTAGTTGCAGACATCGACGCACTTTTTCTTCCTTTAGTAATTAATGCAAAATCACTTTTAATTTCTTTATCGTTCCATGTAAAAATATTCCAGGCAAATTGAACCAGGGAAGGATTTCCTTCAAATGATAATGATTTAAAATCCTTAACAGAAGACTCCACATCAAAACCCATTTTTTCAGAAGAACAGGCCATCAGCAACCTTTCATTTGAAATCAACTTTTCGCCCGGTTTTAATTTACGCGCCTGTGCAACACAATTTTCATCAGGAAGCAAAGCTCCGTTTATATACAAAGTGGCAGAAATATTTGGTTCCGGGTAAAGAGCGGACAGATAGTTTCTGGTCTGAACAAAAGATTTTTCTCCCAGCCATAAGTCCCATTTTTCCCTGTGTGTTAGAATACCCGTTCTTAGTTCAGAAGCTGCACGGGTTAGTGTGAAGGGGTGCAAATCAGCAATCCGGCTATCATCAAATAATATTACCTGCATTATTTCAATTATAAGTTTTGCGAAAGTAATGGTTCATAATTAATAGCCGAACTCTGTAAATAATAAAAGTTCATACAATTAAAATTAAGTTATTTGAGTTAAACTGATGGGAAATATCCGGCCTTTTATTAATGACCTATGAAAGTTGCAATTTATATTCTTCAACCTTGATGAAAAAGCAGTTTATCCTGTGGTTATGTTTGATACCAACATTTCTCTGCAAAGCGCAATCTTTTACCTGGACAGCCAACTGTTTAAAGGCGTATAATGAAGCAGCGCAACTGAATTTTAATCATGCACATCAGCTGGCACAGCAGGAACGGAAAGTTAATTCCGGGAATCTTGTAATTGCTTATACGGAAAGCCAGACAGATTTTATCCGGTGTTTTATTTCTGAAAGTAAAGAAGACCTGGAGATACTGAAAAAGAGAAATGATGCACGGGTTGCGCAATTGTCTGCACTAAAAATAAAATCGCCTTACATACGCTTGTTTACTGCGGAATATCATCTTCAGACAGCAGTAGTTCGTTTGAAATTTGAAGAGTTTGTTGGTGCTGTTTATGAAACACGCAAAGCATTTAAATTGCTGGAAGAAAACAACAAATTGTATCCTGACTTCAAGCAAAATCTGCGTGCACTTGGATTTATACATACTGTTGTTGGTGCTGCACCAAAAAATTATCAGTGGATGTTAAATCTGCTTGGTTTCACAGGAACTACACAACAGGGATTAAATGAGCTGAGAGAATTACTTGCAGCAACATCAAAACAAAATGATCTTTCTTATCTGCATGATGAAACAACAGTAATGCTCACCTTTCTTGAAATGAATCTCATTAAAGATAAAAACAATGAGCAGATAAGAAAACGGTTTCGCAGTATTGCCGATATAGAAGATAAACCACTGATGTTATTTGCAAAAGGGGTTTTTCATTTTGCGAATGCTGAAAATGACAGTGTGATAAAAATACTTTCCACGAGAAGTAAACCAGATGAAACATATCATTTGGATTATCTGGAATATATGGAAGGGATGGCGGTACTGAATAGTTTAGATTTCTCTGCAGAAAATCATTTTAAAAAATATGTTGCTGAGTTCAGGGGAAAGACGTTTATCAAATCAGCGTATCAAAGGCTGGCCTGGATACGGTTGATGCAGGGAGATAAAAAAGGATATGATGAATATATAAAACTTGCAGGTGAGAAAGGTGCAGGAAATACTTTTAGTGATGAAGATAAACAGGCAATGAAAGAAGCTGCAGATAGAGAGCAACCAAATGTTATTTTATTACGGAGCAGGTTGCTTTTTGATGGTGGTTATTACCAACGATCCATCAGTGAAATTGCAGGAAAGCCCACCACAGATTTTCCATCATTGAGAGATAAACTGGAATTTACTTACAGGCTGGCCCGTATTTTTGATAAAACAAATAAGAAAGATAAAGCAATACAATATTATCTGCAGACTATTGAAAATGGAAAACGTTTCCGGTTCTATTTTGCAGCAAACAGTGCATTACAGTTAGGGCTTATTTATGAGGAGAATAAAGAAATTGATAAAGCAGAAACCTATTATCGTCTTTGCCTCAGCTTGCGTGATCATGAATACCAGAACAGCCTTGATCAGAAAGCTAAAGCAGGATTAAACAGAATTGGAAAGTGACTGAGTTACTAAGTGCCTAAGTGCCTAAGTGACTAGGTGATTAAGTGATTAAGTGATTAAGTGATTAAGTGATTTTAGGGATTTTAGGGAAACTGAGGGATAGGAAACTCTCCATTTATAATTTTTAATTTATAATTTATAATTTAATTAACATGGACTTCATTGACGAAAAATTACTCGACTATGCTGAGAAGCACACAACAGCAGAGACAGCGTTGTTGTCAGAATTAAATCGTGACACACATGCTCATATATTATCTCCACGAATGCTTTCTGGGCATTTACAGGGGCGTTTGCTGGCAATGTTAAGCAGAATGATAAAGCCGCAATATATATTGGAAATCGGCACTTACACAGGATATTCAGCAATCTGCCTGAGTGAAGGATTACAACAACATGGTAAGCTCACAACAATTGACATTAATGAAGAACTGCAGGACATGATAAAAAGTTATTTTGACAAGGCAGGATTGGGTCACCAGATAGAGCATATTACAGGTGATGCATTAGAAATAATTCCAAAGCTGGAAACTAATTTTGATCTTGTTTTTATTGATGCTGATAAAATAAATTACAGTAACTATTATGATCTTGTAATGCCACGATTAAATAAAGGCGGATACATACTGGCAGATAATGTACTCTGGAGTGGCAATGTATTAAAGCCATTTTCTGAGCAGGATGATGACACCCGGGCAATAGTTGCATTCAATGAAAAAGTTGCAGAAGATAAAAGAGTAGAAAATATCCTCCTTCCAATACGTGATGGTATTATGATGATCCGGAAATTATAATGCATTGCAAATTTCATCATCAATATATATTAGTATCAAGACACAAGTATCAGATATCAAGACTTTGTTTTTGGTAAGCTGGAGGTTTAAGTACTCTTTATTATTATTCCCAACATTATATATATTATAATGTACTTCAAAATCGTAATTCGTACTTCGTAAATCGTAAATCAAAAAATCGTAATTCGTAAATCGTAAATCCCCATTGAGCGATAATTTAATTACCCGGAAAAAGCCGATCTATCCTGTTGGCGATCACCTGTTGAAATACCTGAAACATTACGGCAGGGTTTCCGTTTGTCATGTTCAATATAAGGATCTGCTGCATTTCCGTAATTCCTTTCCGTTTTACGATCGTTTTGGAAAAGACACTTTGTGGGAAAGCGTTAATTACGCGCAGGATGAAATGGAATTGCTCAACAAAACTTTAACAGGTATGTATGCACTTCTGAAAACAGGTGGTGATATGTCGGTGATGGAACATTTATATGTAGAGCGTGTTGATTATTGCACATTTGGAAATTCAAAACCATTCAGAGTTAAAATTGTAAATAACTACAACGACAACTTTGATTACTTCTATATAAAACAGGCAGATGCAAGCAGGATTTACGGACTGGAGCTGGAGCATATATTATCGCCAAACAGGATCAGTTATTTTGTGCATCGGGAAACACTGGTGGAAGAACATATTGCAGGAATTCCAGGTGATATGTTTATTAAAAATTATCTCGGAAGAAAAGAAATGAATCCTATTCGTCTTGCAAAAGAATTTGTAAAATTTAATGAGCGTTGTTTCGTTCGTTTGCTTGGTGATATGAGATCCTATAATTATGTAGTAGATATTACACCGGATTTTGAAGATGTGCATTATCGCATCAGGGCAATTGATTTTGATCAGCAGAGTTTTGAAGGAAAACGGACATTATATATGCCGCAGTTTTTTAAAGACAATAACGCCATCGTTGATCTGTGTGTGAAACATATGACGCCACAAACAGTACATCAGTACCAGGTGGAAGAACGTACATTGATGGCCAGAAGAATTGGCTCAGCAAGGCACATGACACGCGAACTGGTAGAAACAATGAAAAAAGATTTCATATCCACACCTGAAAAAGTGGAACAATTAAGAGAGGAGTTGGCAGCCCATTACCAGAGTGATATTTTTTTAAAATGCAGAAGTATGGGAAGCATAGTTAAAACAAGTCTGAAGGAAATGATCAGGAGAAACAAACATCATGTATAGACCCTCTCCATATAATCACCTGCTTTTCAATAAATTAAAACCACTTCTATAACATCACCGAACCAGGACAGCAACGTTAAAATATTTCAATGAGCCTGCAGCTGCTATTGCTAAAATTACGTATACTTGCATAACGAAACCCCTTAAAAATTACACAATCCATGAATAATAAACTGAAAAAAATTGTTTTAACACTTGTTACTTGTCTTTCAGTATCAATAGTGTTCGCACAGGAAAATAAGGCTAGTAGTGAAGAAGCCTGCAAAGTTAAAGCTAAGGAAATCACTGCTGATCTGAAAGCTAAATTAAGTCTGAACAATGAGCAGGAGCAAAAAGTTCTTGATCTTATGACTTATAGTCAATTGAAACTGGTTTCAAACCCGAATGCAGATGGTCAGGTTGGTTTATACCAGAATGAAAAAATGAATGAAATACTTTCTCCAAGTCAAATGCAGGTTTGGATGCGTATGGAAGCTGCTAAGAAACCTTCCGGTGAGCCAAAGCAGGATTAATTAAATTCTTATAATTAAATATTCTACCGGTGAGAGATCACCGGTTTTTTTATGCTTTTTTTCAAAACAAATCAACAAACCTTTGCTCGACTATTTACTAATTGCGCCCTTGAGTAATAACAATTATTATCAAAAAAACAGTACTGCATTTAATTACAGATTGGGAGTTTCCTGTTGTTTTAAAAAAAGTTCTTTCAAATCATTGAATATCCAATATAAAATCTGACCTATATCGAAAAAAAATAACTACTTTTGCCATCCTTTTCCATGCAGGGTTTCTTACTATTGATATTCAGCACGATAAACAATACAATCAGTTCCGACACCGGAGGAAATTCGGGTATGGGAATTTTATGTATTTCTGAATAAGAGTAATTTGCCTGTAACGAAGAACAAAAAACAATCGAAACAAGATAAAAATGGCCGCTAAAAAAGAACAAAAGCTTAAAAGCAACTTTACGCGTATCACCATTTCACTTGCCTCACCAGAGCATATTCTGGAGCAAAGTAGTGGTGAAGTATTAAAGCCGGAAACAATCAACTACCGGACTTACAAACCGGAACGTGATGGTTTATTCTGTGAGCGTATATTCGGACCGGTAAAGGATTGGGAATGTCATTGCGGAAAATATAAACGTATCCGGTATAAAGGGATCGTTTGTGACCGTTGTGGTGTTGAAGTAACAGAGAAAAAAGTACGTCGTGAGAGAATGGGGCATATCCAGCTTACCGTACCTGTTGCCCATATCTGGTATTTCCGTTCATTGCCAAATAAAATCGGATACCTGCTTGGTCTTCCAACAAAAAGACTTGATCTCATCATTTATTATGAGCGTTATGTCGTAATTAATTCTGGTATTAAATCAACTGATGGAATTAATTATCTTGACTTTTTAACTGAAGAAGAGTATCTGAACATCATGGATACCCTTCCAAAAGATAACCATCATCTGGATGATAAAGATCCTAATAAGTTTATTGCCAAAATGGGTGCAGAAGCTTTGTATGATCTTCTTTCCCGTCTTGATCTTGATCAGTTAAGTTATAACCTGCGTCACCAGGCAAATACAGAAACTTCACAACAACGTAAGAACGAAGCTTTGAAGCGACTGAATGTTGTGGAAGCTTTCCGTCAGGCAAATGATCATATTGAAAATCGTCCGGAATGGATGATTGTTAAAGTTGTTCCTGTTATTCCACCAGAATTACGTCCACTCGTTCCATTGGATGGTGGTCGTTTTGCAACGTCAGATTTAAATGATCTGTATCGTCGTGTGATCATCAGAAATAACCGTTTAAAACGTCTTCTTGAAATTAAAGCACCTGATGTAATTCTTCGTAATGAGAAGAGAATGCTCCAGGAAGCTGTTGATTCCCTTTTTGATAATTCAAGAAAAGTAAATGCTGTTAAAACAGAATCCAACCGAGCTTTAAAATCACTTTCTGATTCATTAAAAGGAAAGCAAGGCCGTTTCCGTCAGAACCTTTTAGGAAAACGTGTTGATTATTCTGCACGTTCGGTAATCGTCGTTGGGCCTGAATTGAAATTACATGAGTGTGGACTTCCGAAAGATATGGCTGCAGAATTATTCAAGCCGTTTATCATTCGTAAGATGATAGAAAGAGGTATCGTAAAGACGGTAAAATCTGCAAAGAAAATTGTTGACCGTAAGGATGCTATCGTATGGGATATTCTTGAAAACGTACTGAAAGGACATCCTGTAATGTTAAACCGTGCCCCTACACTTCACCGTTTGGGTATTCAGGCATTCCAGCCAAAGCTTATCGAAGGAAAAGCAATCCAATTACATCCTTTGGTTTGTACGGCTTTCAACGCCGATTTTGACGGTGACCAGATGGCTGTTCACGTTCCACTAGGAAACGCAGCAATCCTGGAAGCACAGTTATTAATGCTTGCATCACATAATATTCTGAACCCTGCAAACGGAGCTCCGATTACAGTTCCTTCTCAGGACATGGTACTTGGTCTTTATTATATTACTAAAGGCCGTAAGTCGACACCGGAATTGAAAGTAAAAGGTGAAGACATGACTTTTTATAATTCAGAAGAAGTAATAATTGCCTTCAACGAAAGGCGTGTTGATCTTCATGCTTACATTAAAGTAAAAGCAAAAGTAAAAGAAGATGGCAAGTTGATTTTCAAGATAATAGAAACAACTGTTGGAAGAGTTTTATTCAATGAAGTTGTTCCTCATTCAGCTGGTTATATTAATGAATTACTTACCAAGAAATCATTACGTGAAATCATTGGTAAAGTATTAAAAGATACGGGTATTGCTGAAACTGCACGTTTCCTTGATGATATTAAAGATCTTGGATTCCGTATGGCATTTAAAGGTGGATTATCTTTTAACCTTAATGATGTAATTATTCCGGTTGAAAAAGAAACATTTGTTCAGAAAGCAAATGAGCAGGTAGAAGAGGTGATAAATAACTACAACATGGGATTCATCACTAACAATGAGCGTTACAATCAGATCATTGATATCTGGTCGCGAACTAACTCAAAGCTTACTGATACTCTGATGAAACAGCTTTCTACAGATAAACAAGGTTTCAATGCAGTATATATGATGCTTGATTCAGGTGCCCGTGGTTCGAAAGAACAGATCCGCCAGTTAGGTGGTATGAGGGGACTGATGGCAAAACCGCAAAAGTCAGGTGCTGCGGGAGGAGAAATTATTGAGAACCCGATTCTTTCTAACTTTAAAGAAGGTCTATCAATTCTTGAATACTTTATCTCAACTCACGGTGCACGTAAAGGTCTTGCAGATACAGCTCTTAAAACTGCAGATGCCGGTTACTTAACAAGAAGGTTGGTTGATGTTGCACAGGATGTTATCATCAATGAGGCAGATTGTGGAACACTTCGCGGACTTGCAGAAACAGCATTGAAGAACCAGGAGGAAATAGTTGAGTCATTATATGACCGTATACTTGGTCGTGTTTCTCTTCATGATATATACCATCCGCAAACGAATGAATTGTTAATTCGTGCAGGACTGGAAATCACAGAAGAAATAGCGACAATGATAGAAGAATCACCAATTGAAATGGTGGAAATACGTTCTGTATTAACATGTGAATCACGTCAGGGATGTTGCGCTAAATGTTACGGACGAAATCTTTCAACAGGAAGAATGGTTCAGAAAGGTGAAGCTGTTGGAGTTATTGCTGCACAGTCGATCGGTGAGCCTGGAACTCAGCTTACACTCCGTACATTCCACGTCGGTGGTGTTGCATCAAAAGGATCAACCGAATCCAGTCTTATTGCCAAGTTTGGTGGTATCATTGAATTTGAAGAGGTACGTTCTATAAAACATGGTAAGAAAGCAGAAGGTGAAGTTGTAATCGGTCGTTCCGGTGAGATGCGTATCATCGATGAAAATACAAAAGCAGTTCTTGCATCACATAACATTCCTTATGGTGGACATTTATATGTTAAAGATGGCCAGAAGGTAGAGAAAGGTGCTGTGATGTGCGACTGGGATCCTTACAATGCGGTAATCATTTCGGAAGTAGCCGGTAAAATCAATTTCGAACACATTGAAGAAGGAATAACATTTAAGGAAGAAACAGATGAGCAGACAGGCTACAAAGAAAAAGTAGTTGTCGACAGCCGTGATAAAACAAAGAATCCTGTTATCAGAATACTTTCAGGAAAAGAAGTTACTAAAGCTTATAATATTCCTGTTGGTGCGCATATCATTGTTAGTTCCGATGATAAGATTGAAGCCGGAGAAGTAATTGTTAAGATACCACGTACGATGGGACGAAGCGGTGATATCACCGGTGGTCTTCCACGTGTTACAGAATTATTTGAAGCACGTAATCCTTCTAACCCTGCTGTAGTTTCTGAAATTGACGGAGTAGTTAGTTATGGTGGTATCAAACGTGGTAATCGGGAGATTGTAGTTACTGCACGTGATGGTGAAGTTAAACGCTACCTGGTTCCATTATCCAAACATATCCTTGTACAGGACAATGACTTTATCCGTGCAGGATTCCCACTCAGTGACGGAGCTATAACACCAAGTGATATCCTTGCTATTAAAGGACCTACAATGGTTCAGGAATATCTTGTAAATGAAGTTCAGGAAGTATACCGTTTACAAGGTGTGAAGATCAACGATAAACATTTTGAAGTAATCGTTCGTCAGATGATGCGTAAAGTGGTTATTGAAGATCCGGGTGATACACGATTCCTTGAGAAAGAAGCCGTTAATAAGATTGACTTCATGGAAGAAAATGATTCCATCATTGATAAAAAAGTGGTGTTGGATCCGGGGGATTCTCCATCGCTGAAACAAGGACAGATTGTAACGTTAAGAAAACTGCGTGATGAAAATTCGCAACTGAAGAGAAAGGATATGAAGCTGGTTGATTTCCGTGATGCAATGCCTGCAACATCTTCAACGCTTCTGCAAGGAATTACACAGGCTTCATTACATACAAAGAGCTGGATTTCTGCTGCATCATTCCAGGAAACTACAAAGGTTCTTAATGAGGCTGCAATACGTGGAAGCATTGATCTGTTAAACGGATTGAAAGAAAATGTAATCGTTGGTCATTTGATTCCGGCAGGAACAGGTTTACGTGAATACGAAAAACTGATTGTGGGTTCTCAGGAAGAATATGATCTGCTTATGGCTTCTAAAAAAGAAGTTGAAGAAGTTTAAATCTTTCAGAAGTTTAATTAGAATTTAATAGTGTAATACTCCTCTTAAAATGGAAGATAAAAATCAAAATCAGCTGAACATAGAACTCTCTGAAGAGGTCGCAGAAGGCATATATAGTAACCTTGCAATTATCACACATTCCAACTCTGAATTTGTAGTGGATTTTGTGAAAGTGATGCCAGGTGTACCAAAAGCAAAAGTGAAATCCAGAATAGTGCTCACTCCTCAGCATGCAAAACGTTTACTTGCTGCACTGAGCGATAATATCAGCAAGTATGAAGCAATTCATGGTACTATAAAACAAACTGAAGGAGTAGGAATTCCGATGAACTTCGGAGGGCCTACAGCACAAGCCTGATAGTGTTTATAAATATGATAAAACCCTGACAAGAATTTCTGTCAGGGTTTTGCTTTTTAATAACCATTTTAATGTAGTTTTGCTTTAACAGTTGAAAATTAAAACCCCATAACAATAATGAAAAAAATAATTACTTTCTTATTAGTATTGACTTCCGGCCTGGCTGTGGCTTCCCAGGGAAATGAGTGGTGGTCCGATATTTCAGGAGCACAAGCCCGCACTTCAGGTGAAACTTCTATTCAAACAACAACCTGCAGATTTTTACATTTATCATTAGCAAACATGGAGAGTTACCTTTCCACTTCTCCAATGGAATTTACAGATGCAGCACGATTAAAAAATGTAGTGTTGGAATTACCATCTCCGGATGGATCTTTTAAAAGATTCAGAATTGTTGAATCACCTGTTTGTGCACCTGAACTTGCTGCAAAATTTCCTGAAACACGTACCTGGTCAGGACAAGGAATAGATGATGCAACTGCAACAGTAAGACTGGATGTAACTCCATTTGGATTTCATGCAATGATATTATCTGCAAACGGTGATATTTTTATTGATCCTGTAAATCTGCAAACTACTGAAAATTATATATGCTACTTCCGCAAGGATTGCATCAGAAGAAATCAAACATCTATCTGCGGATTTAATCCGGAAGATGAATGGAATACTAAACAGATTGAAGAATTAAGAGCTATATATAATAATCATCATGATGAAGAAAGAAGCATGGGTGATAACCTGCGTACTTACACACTTGCTTTAGCTTGTACGGGTGAATATGCAGCAGTTTTTGGTGGTACTGTTTCCGGTGCACATGCAGCAATGGTTACCAGTGTAAATCGTGTAACTGGAGTTTATGAAAAAGAACTTGCAATCCGTATGACTCTTATTCCAAATAACGATACTTTAATTTATCTGAACTCTGCAACTGATCCTTATGATAATAATAATGGCTCAACCATGTTGGGACAGAATCAAACTATTGTTTCCAGCAGAATAGGTTCAGCCAATTATGACATCGGCCATGTATTCAGCACTGGTGGTGGTGGAATTGCAGGACTTGGTGTTGTATGTACATCTGCACAAAAAGCAAGAGGTGTTACAGGACTTCCAAACCCTGTTGGTGATGCTTTTGATATCGATTTCGTTGCTCATGAAATGGGTCATCAGTTTGGTGGAAATCACACATTCAATAGTGTTAGCGGAAACTGCGGTGGTAATAACAGGCATGCTTCAGCAGCTTACGAACCTGGTAGTGGAATTACAATCATGGGTTATGCAGGTATTTGTTCTTCAGACGATCTTGCTGCACATAGTATAGCAAACTTTCATACAATTAGTTTTGATGAAATTGAAGACTACACCACTTTTGCTTCAGGCAGTTCATGCCCAACAACCACTGCAACAGGTAATAATCCTCCTACTCCTGCTCTTACAGATTATCATTATGATATTCCATTGATGACACCATTCACACTCACTGGTATCGGTTCTGATCCTGATGGAGATACTATTACTTATAGCTGGGAAGAATTTGATTTAGGACCTGGCGGAGCCTGGAATGCACCATCAGGAAATG
>JBDTVD010000038.1:0-17495 GCA_040007375.1 Bacteroidota bacterium
TATTTCATCTGTTTCAGGAATTTCAATTACGTAATCAGAAATCTTTTTTACTTCCTCATCACCTTCTGTAACAATGGCAATAATTTTTCCTTTACGTGCTTTTACTTCCTGAATATTGCTTACTACTTTTTCGTAAGAACTGTTTTTAGTTGCAATTACTACAACAGGCATTTCCTCATCAATCAATGCAATAGGACCATGTTTCATTTCTGCTGCAGGATATCCTTCTGCATGTATATAGGAAATCTCTTTCAGCTTTAATGCACCTTCCAATGCAACAGGAAAACCATATCCTCTTCCAAGATAAAGTACATTGCGTGCATTCTTATATTTCTCTGCAATCACTTTTACTTTGTCATTTGACTTCAGTGCGATTTCCACTTTTGCAGGAATTGTTTCCAGTTCATTTAATATCTGGCGGAAACGTGATTCGCTAATGCTGCCACGCTTATGTGCAACCTGCAATGCCATCAATGTTAAAACCGTAACCTGTGCAGTAAATGCTTTTGTTGATGCAACACCAATTTCAGGTCCTGCATGTGTATATGAACCAGCATGTGTTGCGCGTGGAATTGAAGAGCCCACCACATTACACACACCAAAAATAGTAGCACCTTTTGATTTTGCTAATTCCACTGCCGCAAGTGTATCTGCAGTTTCACCGGATTGCGAAATCACAATCATTACATCATCATCATATATAATCGGATTACGGTAACGAAACTCCGATGCATATTCTACTTCAACAGGAATACGTGCAAGATCTTCGAATAAATATTCAGCAACTAATCCCGCATGCCATGATGTACCACATGCAGCAATAATAATACGCTTTGCATTGATCATCTTCTTTTCAAACTCACGCATACCACCAAGCTTCAGCATTCCTTTATTCGCATCGAAACGTCCGCGCATACTATCAGCAATAGAACGTGGCTGCTCATATATTTCTTTCAGCATGAAATGCTCGTAACCGCCTTTCTCCATCATCTCCAGTTTCAATTCCAGTTCCTGTATGTATGGAATTTTAATCTGGTTTTCAATATTCTTTACAGTGAGCTTCCCATTCTCAATAACGGCAACTTCGCCATCATTCAGATAGGCAACATTTTTTGTGTACTCAACAATTGGTGTTGCATCAGAAGCTACAAAAAATTCGTCTTTACCAATACCAATTACAATAGGACTACCTTTCCGTGCAGCAATTAATTTATCAGGATCATTTTTTGAAAGAACAACAATTGCATAAGCACCAACAACTTCACCTAATGCAAGGCGAACTGCTTCTTCAAGAGCAACGTTTCCTTTATTATATATCTCTTCAATAAGATGAATGAGAACTTCTGTATCAGTGTCACTGTTAAAAGTATGTCCCTGTTTAGTAAGCTCTGCTTTTATAGAAGAATAATTTTCGATGATACCATTATGTATGATAGCAAAATTACCGCTTTGCGAAAAATGAGGATGTGCATTTCTGTCGTTGGGTTCACCATGAGTTGCCCAGCGTGTATGACCCATTCCGACATTGCCGGAAAGATTTTTGTCTTTAACATAGGTAGCAAGGTCACTTACTTTCCCTGCCTTTTTATAAACATTTAAAGTACCATTAAGCAGAGCTACACCGGCACTGTCGTAACCTCTGTATTCAAGACGCTGCAATCCTTTTATAATAATTGGATAAGCTTCTCTTTTTCCGATATAAGCAACGATTCCACACATGGTAATCAGTTATTTTTAATTGTGTAAGTAAGTTTTAATTTGATTGATCCTGCACCTTCAAGAATTGTTCGCTGTGCATTATATGAACGGTCACCAACCAGGTCACTGGCAGTCAGGTATATGTTATTGTTTACGGTACCATTTAAAATACGTTGCATTTGCCGGGAGACATTAAACGTATAAGTATCGCCGTCAGTTGGAAGCAAACCATTCGTTCGCAAGGTAGTTGCATCATAATCTGAAATAAAAGTTCCGTTATCCTCAGTAACCCATAATAAAACATGAGGTTTGATCACATCTGTTGTTCCACTTTTCACTTTAACAATTAATTCTGCTTTATTAATAGAAACATTTTCCTCTTTTATAAAATTGCTGATATAAGGAAATTTCACTTTCACTTTTAAACCACCTAATGATTGAATATATAAAGATGCAGGAGTTTGAAGAGAGTCGTTTGTAATTCCCGGATTATAACTATTAACTACATGTACACTTCTCAGAGAAGATGATCCTAAATTAAAACTGTATGATTTTAAAACAGTACTATCCGGATGATCTCTGTAAAAAAGCGTAACAGTATTAATAGAAGAGGTAGCATCAAATGCTATAATGCTTCCTTTTACATCGCCTGAACCGGTATTAGCAGCAGTACTTTTTATATATAATCCTTTAAAATAATTAAGAAATGCAGGATTATCAACAAAAAAAGCAGGAGTGCTTTTAATATCATTCATAATTTTTTGAGTAAAGGTATTACTCATTGGAATTCTTAATTGCGGAACCTGTACAACACCATTAACGGTTACACTGTCGGTTTGATTTGGCTGAGTAGTTACTGTACCTAAAGGAACAGAAGCATTGGCAAGTTCAAAACTATCAGTTGAATGATAAATGGTACCTGCTACGAGTGTTGTTGCCATTTCGTACACGGAAATAGAATGTAATGAAGTTTTATCTCCGTATATATCGTGATAAGCAAATGAAATTACCATTGAATCTGCAACTGCGGTAGACAATACAGTCGGTGCTGAATTGTTTATTAGCATTTGAATATAAAAAGAAGCTTCAGTTGAACCAAGTACCTGATCATTTAAAGAGCCTAAACATATCGGAGAACCATTATTGCTGCTAACTAGAGAATCATCATTCATTGAAAATGCAATGATGGAACTTGTATCAGTAACAAAAACACCAGGTTGATCTGTTCCCGGAATTACATCAGAACTTACTAAATCTGGTTCTTCACAGGCTAACAGGAATACACACAGGGATATACATACACCTGCCAATAGATTTCGGATCATGCGGCGAAATTACGGGAAATTAATGAGTACTACTCAGACGGCTTTCCGTTAAAAATAGTATAAAAGAAGACAAATATTAATCAGCCAGTACGGAATCTTCTAACAGCACCTCTTCATAAAACTGATCAATAGCATCGATGTATGTATCAGGAGTATGATAACCAAGTACAGGCTTGGAAAGTTTCTTAACGTCTTTGTCAACTAGTGGATCCAGATTTTCAGTTCCGACTATAACTGCATCCGACCACTTCATCGCTGAAGCCGTAATTCCCGCAAAACCTGGCTCTTTAAGATCTTTTACATCTTCTTCAGTAAGTCCTTCCATGATCATTTTCTTACCATAATTGGTACTGAATTTCTCATTGAAGCCATCATTATACAATGAATAAACCACCTTGGAATTATGAAACATCGGATCATCCTTATAGCTTGTTTTAACAAACATTGGAACCAGGCTGGTCATCCAGCCATGACAATGAATGATATCCGGTGCCCAACCCAGTTTCTTTACTGTTTCAAGAACACCACGACAGAAAAAAATCGTGCGGTCATCATTATCTTTTGAGAAGTCACCTTCTGCATCACCATAAATAGATTTTCTTTGAAAGTATTCTTCATTATCAATAAAATAAACCTGCATCCTTGCAGCCTGAATTGAAGCTACTTTGATAATTAAAGGATGATCGGAATCATTGATAATCAGGTTCATTCCAGAAAGACGGATCACTTCGTGAAGCTGGTGCCTGCGCTCATTTATGCAACCGAAACGAGGCATGAAAGTTCTTATTTCTTTTCCTTTTTCCTGTATGCCCTGAGGTAAAAAACGGGCTACTTTACTTTGTTCATTAAGATCGAGATAAGGATGAATCTCACTGGATATAAATAGTACTCTTGCTTTTCTCATAGCTTTCTTCACCGGGGTCTATTAATTATGCGGCAAAGGTAAGGATTATAAAAGTATTTTGCAATAAACAAAGCGATTGACCGGTTTTTTAAATCAGGATTTACTATTTTGTCCGCCCCATATTTTTAATGACTTTATATTTTTTCAAAACAAAAGATCCTTCTCTGTAAAGTCTTTCATGAATAAAATAAGAGTACATGTTATATCACTTGCCTGCGCTATTATTGAAATAACTTATTATTGTCGTGATTTATGGAGATTTGCAGGTACAACAAACAACTTGAAGAATACCTGTTGAAACAGGAAGGCATAACAGGTTTTGTACCTACAATGGGAGCTCTTCATGAGGGCCATTTATCTTTGATTGAAGCTGCCAAAAAAAATACGGATAAGGTTATAAGCAGCATTTTTGTCAATCCAACACAGTTTAATGACAAAAGGGATCTTGCGAATTATCCACGGATGCCGGAAAAGGATATTCAATTACTGCAAAATGCAGGTTGTGATTGCGTTTACATACCATCAGTAGAAGAAGTTTATCCTCCTGACTTCAAACAACTGGAAGTAGATTTCGGTCATCTTGAAAATACCATGGAGGGCAGTTACCGACCCGGGCATTTTAAAGGTGTGGCCACAGTTGTTAATCGTCTTTTCGAATTGGTGAAACCTGATGAAGCGTTTTTTGGAGAGAAGGATTTTCAGCAGCTGGCTGTCATCAGGGAGCTGGCAAAACGATATCATCCAAAAATAAAAATTAACGGTTGTGCTACAGTGAGGGAAGCGGACGGCCTTGCTATGAGTTCACGGAATATGTTACTTACTCCTGAACAACGAGCCGAAGCGCCACTGATTTACAAAGTACTTACTCAGGCTGACGCATGGATTCAGAATCATTCGGTTTCTTCAACAATCAATATGTTAACTGAGATGTTGAATCAAAGTAAATTTTTACGGTTACAGTATTTTGATATTGTACATCCTCTAACCCTTGTATCAATAACTGATGCTACAAAAGTAAAAGGTATGCGAGGTTGCATTGCAGTATTAACAGACGGTCCTCGCTTAATTGATAATATGGAATTTGAACTAAACAATTAATTCCAATTATCTCACTTACTTTTGCCGGCTCATGCAGATACAGGTTTTAAAATCAAAAATTCATCGCGCCCGGATTACGCAGGCGGAATTACATTATGTGGGAAGCATTACTCTTGATGAGGATTTAATGGATGCAGCAAATCTTATTGAATTTGAAAAAGTACATGTACTCAATGTAAACAACGGCGAACGGCTGGAAACATATGTTATAAAAGGAGAACGCGGATCAGGTACAGTTTGCATGAACGGACCAGCTGCAAGAAAAATGATGGAAGGAGATATTGTTATAGTTGTATCATATGCATCAATGGATTTTGAAGAAGCAAAACATTTTAAACCCACATTAGTATTTCCTGATCAGTTCAATCATCCTGCAAAAGCATAACGTGTGAAATCAATAACTAATATTCTTAAATATTTACTTTTTTTCATAATTGGTTTCGGACTGTTGTGGTACACTTTCCGAAATCAGTCTCTGGAAGATATATATTATAAAATCAGTCATGCACACCTTGGATGGGTGATGTTATCACTGGTAATTTCCAGCATGGCATTAATCAGCAGATCGATGCGTTGGAATCTGTTGATTGAACCATTAGGATACAAACCCAAATTATTAAGTTCATTTTATTCATTGATGGTTGGATATTTTGCAAACCTGGCAATACCACGCATTGGAGAAATTTCCCGTTGCGGCGCACTTTCAAAAGCTGAAGATATTCCATTCAACAAACTGATAGGAACTGTTATCATTGAACGTTTTTCCGATCTGTTAATGTTGATTGTTTCTATAATTATTCTTGCCATGACAGAGTATGAATTGCTTGGTGGTTTTCTTTCAGATAAAATTATTAATCCTATTTTAAACGGCGTTCAGAACTCTGCTGTATTGCTGATTGTTATTGCAGTTGTATTTGTAGTAACCGGAATTATTATCTGGAAATGGCTGCAATCACCATCATCAGGAAATCTTAAATTACGAATCCGGAATATTCTTAATGATGTACTGGAAGGATTGAAAAGTGTTTTCAGAATGAAAAATGGCTATGCATTTATTGGTCATACATTATTTATATGGCTGATGTATTTTTTAATGATGTATGTAAGTTTCTTCGCAATGGAACCTACCAGCGGATTGGGAATAAAAGCAGGTTTATTTGTGATGGTAGTTGGAGGAATCGCAATGTCGGCTCCGGTGCAGGGAGGAATTGGAACTTATCATTTATTGGTTTCACAGGGACTGATGGTATATCATGTAAGTGCTGAAGATGGAATTGCATTTGCCACACTGGTACATACCTGGCAATTAATATTGCTGATCGTACTTGGTACATGGTCATTGATAGCACTTTTCCGCAAAAAGAAGTTACTGCCGGCAACATGACATATCTTGAAAAACTGAATTCAAAACTGGTTTCCCGTGAAAAAGCTGCTGAAATTATAGCAGACTGGCGGAAGGAAAAATGTAAGATCGTGTTCACCAATGGTTGTTTTGATCTTGTTCACAAAGGTCATATTGATTATTTATCCAAAGCTGCCGACATGGGAACTCAACTTATAATTGGTTTAAATACGGATGCTTCCATTTCCAGGATTAAAGGTCCGTCAAGGCCTATAAGTAACGAATCATCCCGTGCATTGGTGATGGCCGCATTTGAGTTTGTTTCACTGGTAGTTTTCTTTGATGAGCCCACACCGTATGAGCTGATAAAAATTATTCAGCCTGACATACTGGTAAAAGGTGCCGATTACAAACCTGAAGACATTGTTGGTGGTGATATTGTTATTCAAAGCGGAGGACAGGTTTCTACTATTGAATTTCTGAAGGGATACTCAACATCTGCACTTGTTAAAAGGATTATTGATAACAGTTAGTCACAACTGTAATGTTTTCCGGAAAATTGCCATACATTTGAAGAAGTGAACAGTAAATTGGCTGGAAACCACATTGAACATGCGTAAATTAATTACACCATTATTTATTATGTTGCTTGCATTGACAGGCTGCGATAATAACGATCTTCTGCAATCAGAAGACAAAGTAAACAGCCAGATAAACGGCAGATGGAAAAAAGTATGGGGCAGTAGTACTGAACCTTATAATGAGAAATGGAAATTCGATAACGGATCATTGACCATTACAAGAGAAGCACGTTCTACCGATACTACTATTACAACTGTTGATCACGGTCAGTATACTGTTATAACCAAATTTTCCAAGTGTTACATTACTATCAGCGGATTAACTTCTGAGACACTTGAATATTGGGATCTGAACCGTAAATGGACAATTGCTGATGTTTCAGGAAGTGTACTTTACATCTCAACAACCAATGTTGGTGGCGCAATTATTTCGCGCGAGTTTGTAAAAGACTAAGTTCACAATATATATCAGTTAATGATGTTCATCTCTTTAATGAGATGAGGTGCTCCTGCGAACTTATCGATAATAAAAAGTATGTACCGGATATCGACTGTGATGTTCCTGCATTGGTCAGGATTAAACATTATATCACTCATAGTTCCCTCCCATACACGATCGAAGTTAACTCCCACCAACTGGCCTTTATCATTCAGAACAGGACTTCCTGAATTACCTCCTGTTGTATGATTCGTTGCAATAAATGCAATAGGTATTGTGCCATTTGCTGAGTAGGATCCGTAATCATGATTATTATATAAAGTGAGCAGTCGCTCCGGGATTTTATAATCTTCGTTTCCTGTGGAGTTCTTCTGTATGATTCCTTCTATGGAGGTAGAGAAATCATAATGAACACCATCGCGCGGATTATAACCTGCAACAGTTCCGAAAGTAAGCCGGAGTGTAAGGTTGGCATCAGGATAAAACTTGCGTCCTTCCATCATTTCCATCAGGCCGTTCATATATATACGGTTCAGCCTGGTTAATTGAGTTTTCTTTTCCAGAACTATGGGCTGAACTTTAGAAACATAAGCATCATTCAGTGAAACGAATAGTTGCCAGACCGGATCATTTTCTATATTTTTTTTTCTTCGTGATGTATAACCGACAAGCAGCTCCTTTAACTTATCTGTAGAAGTAAAGACGCTTTTCGCAAATAATGATTCAACATATCTTTTATAATCATCTCTGTATTTTTCATGTATCACATTCAGTATGGATGGTTGAAATGCAACGTCTACATTTTCATTATACAACTTCAGCATTTCAACAGCAAGTTCCTTATCAATCAGTAAGCAATAATTTTTAAAATATCCTTCACTACCTTTAAGCAACCTTGCTGCTTCATCACTTATTTTTTTCTCATCCGGATTTTCTTCAGATGATAATTCCACCAGCTTACGAAACATTGAAGAAAAATTCACAACTTCAATTCCTAATCCCGCTTCAGTATAATAATCAGCAGCGGTAGTAATGTTTTGATAATCTTTATATATATTATGATATTGCGGCAGGACATTCCCATATTTCTTTTTTCGTGCAGGATCAGCATCAGCCCATATAGTAAAACCTGCTTCCTGGTCGTGCTTTTTTGTTATAGCATCCAGCTTTTTCAAGCCTGATATTTCTCCCTTCCATTTCTTATATGCATTTGCCATGGTTCTGATTTTAGCAGCGTACTGAATAAAAACGCTTTCATCAGCCTGCATATATTTTTCCATGACAGCAATTTTTTTATCCCGAATAGAAATGCGGTTGGGATTCGAAACATTCACAATAAGATCAACAGCATCTGCAGGTATATATTCCCGTGTTGTTCCCGGAAAACCATATACCATTGTAAAGTCACCTTCCTTAACACCTGCAGCTGAAATTGTAAAAGAATAACGTGGGTGAAATGGAATGTTCTCTGAATTATATTCTGCCGGCTTGTTGTCCTTTCCTGAATAAATACGGAATAAAGAAAAATCAGCGGTATGACGTGGCCACATCCAGTTATCTGTTTCATCACCAAAATTACCAATGGAATAAGGTGGAGCTCCAACCATTCTTATATCTTTAAATACCTCACTTACGATAAGAACAAACATATTCCCTTCAAAAAAAGATTTAATCTGCGACTTGTAATGCGTTCCGGCAACAGAAGATTTTTCAATTGGCCCTGCAAGCTGTTCAATTTTTGCTGTGCGTTCTGCTTCTGTCATGCTATCATTCAATGAAGGGGTGATCTGATTACTTACATCGGTCATACTGATAATAAAGGTGACGGTAAGTCCGGGACAAGGTAATTCCTGAGTACGATCCATCGACCAGAATCCATCACGCAGATAATTATGTTCTGTAGTGCTGTGTGATTGTATAGAACTGTTACCACAATGATGATTCGTAAGTAATAGTCCATCGTTAGAAATAATTTCTCCGGTACATCCTCCACCGAAAAGAACAACTCCATCTTTTAAACTGCCTTTATTAACTGAATATATTTCTTCAACAGGAATCTTAAGTCCTCTTATATATAATTCCTGTGAGTTTAATTGCTGCAGCAGGAAAGGCAACCACATACCTTCATCAGCACGGGCAGTTTTAATGATGAAGATAAAGAGTAGCAGGAGAAAAGTTTTTTTCATAGTTAGAAGTCGTTTTGAAAGTTAGTATTGTTGCTGATTGATATTTATTTTCAAATCAGTATATATAAAATACCAACAGCGTTAGGTTACTTTATGATTGAAATTTATGGCTTTGTTGTATTATGCTGTTTCCACAAATGACAGGTAATGCCTAAAACAATATTCGACTGGAGAAAGAAAAAATGTTGACTTGCACGATCTGATTTTGATGAAGTCGTACGGATGTCAGGCATATTAATAAAACCACCTTTTAATTCACTCTGAATAAAAAAGAAATTCCAGAATGTAACGTTCAAACCTGCCATAGTTCCGAAACCATATCCTGCCACATGAAATTCATCATATCTTTCATTCCCCAGCAATGTTGTATTTGTTCGTGGAAATAATATTCCTCCTCCCAATCCTTCTACCAGGTTAAAATTAATATCAGCAAAATGATTTTTATTCAGATCAAGAATCATGTCTGATCTTCTTATCTCAGTATTAATATAATTTAATCCGTCAGTATGTTCAAAGATTAAAAAATCTTCCCTGAGTTCAATATCATTGTTGTTATAATTATTGTTGTATTCTGTTTTTGTGTCTTCAATGTATCCTGAAATTTTTACTTCCTGATTTTGTTGCATCACATATTTCATATGATCCGTTCCTGCAGAAATACTCCAGTGATCTGTAATAAAATATCCTACTCTGAAGTTAGTTTGAGGGATGGTCATTTTTACAGGATTCAGATAAGTTCCCAACTCCAGGTCCGACTGCCTGTCCTGTGCTTTCACATTATATAATGTAAAATCATAATTGTTCCCGTGAAACCGGATATCACTGTCAGTGTACCATCCACGATTCCATCCCCAATATATATAGAACTTATTTTTATTTTGTTTTTTATAAGGAGTTTCCTGCTCCTGAGAAAAAGATACTGCCGGAATGCAACAAAGTAAAATGCCTGCAAGAAGTGTTTTCATGTATTTGTTTTCAGCGTGCTAAGATTGTGTCAGTATAATCACCGCTGATCTAATCGTTGCCAAAAGTAGTAAAATCAAAATATCATGCTTTAATCAGGAAGTTAAATTCTTACAATGCAGTTCAATAGAAATAATATTACTCAAGTATCACCACCTTATTCATATCATCACTCAGTTTTGAAGTGACTTTACAAAGTGACAGCCGTCCTTCCTTATAAAAATGTAAAGTGATAATTTCCGTAGCAGGATCAGATGAATACAGAAATAGCACACTTGCTTTAAGTTTATCATTGTAACTGATGAGCAAATGATACAATCCTGTGCTTAACGGGAAATTGTAATCAGTAGTAAGTCCATTTGCGATCAACTGATATTTTCTAACTCCTTCACCAAGGCCTTCTGTGATAACTGCATTTACTTTTTTCACATCAAAAAAACGATCACCTGTTATAGTAATATTCTTAAAGGAAATCTTATTTGTATCAGCAACTGCTTTCTGTGCATGAGTATCAAATACAAATACCACCTGTATTAAAATGATCAACAGATAAATCTTTGTTTTCATTCCTTTCAGTTTAAAATTGAACTTCATTTCTCTAAAATAAAAAACCCCTGTCTGATGACAAGGGTTATCCAATTAATTTTTTGATCAGAAGGGAAGATCATCTTCCTGATTTTCTGACTGCATCGATTCAGCAGGCATAGTAGCAGAAGAAGCCGCAAAATTATTTCCGGGCTTATCCATTTCACCACCACCCTGGTTCATGATTTCTACTTTCCATGAACGCAGATCAGTATACCATCTGCCATTCCACTCACGTGATTCAATACTGATTGCAACCTTAACAGTTGAAAAAAGCTTTATGCCCTGAATTGTTTTGGCATTGTCATTCCAGGCACTGATGCATATTTTTTTGGGATATTGCTCTTCAGTTTCAAGTATAAATGGTTGTTTGGTCCATGGACCATTTTTCCCCTGACCTGTTTCAACAGGCAACAATGTGATTAATTTTCCGGTAACGTCTAAGCTCATGATGATCTGTAATTTTTGTAAAGCAAATATAGTATAATTCCCTGTTTTGTTTTAAAAAGATGTCAACAGTTAATTGCGGTGAATTCTGTTATTGAATCAGGTCCAGACTTCTCTTTATAAATGCCGTAAGCTCTTCGCCTTTAAGCATGTTCTGAGAGAGTAAAGCCAGATCAACAGCTTGTTTTGCCAGCGACTGTTGCTTGTCAGTATTGGTTTCTTTTACGATTCTCAATATCAGTTCATGATTACTGTTCACCACCATATTATAATGGTCAGGCATTGTCCCCATAAAACTGTATCCACCTCCCATTGCCGACATATCCTTCATCCTCCTCATAAATTCCGGACGGGTAATAACGATAGGTGCTTCCTTTTCTGATAATGCTTCAAACTGAACAGTAAATTGCTCCTTCGCAACTTGTGCTTCAATAACAGGCTGAAGTGTTTTCTTCTCTTCTTCTGATAGTTTCGATTCTCTTTGTTCATCCTTTTCAATCAGCTTGTCAGCTATTTCAGCATCTACACGAACAAACTGAGTATTCTCCCATTTCTGTTCTGCAAAATTTACAAAGTGAGAATCAATCGCACCATCCATTACTAAAACATCATATCCTTTATCTTTTGCTGATGCAATAAAACTATGCTGTTCTTCTTTATCACTGCTGTATATATATACCAGTTTTTTATTTTTATCTTCCTGGTTCAAACGAATCAGTTCTTTATATTCATCGGTAGTAAAATATTTATCATCGGTATTTTTAAGGAGGAAGAATTTGGATGCACGTTCCATAAATTTCTCCTCACTCATCATTCCGTATTTAATAAACACACCAATGTCATCCCATTTCTCTTCAAACTCTTTTCTGTTCTCACGAAAAATATCTTCCAGCTTATCAGCTACTTTTTTCATTATATGACTGCTGATCTTTTTCACATTACTATCACTCTGCAGATAACTCCTCGAAACATTTAACGGAATATCAGGTGAGTCAATAACACCATGAAGCAACATCAGAAATTCAGGAACTATACCTTCTACACTATCTGTAACAAAAACCTGCCGGCTGTACAATTGAATTTTATTTTTCTGAACTTCCGGTTGTTTCTTCAATCGTGGGAAATACAGAATACCTGTTAAGTTAAAAGGATAATCAACATTCAGGTGAATGTAGAATAACGGATCTTCAGCAAACGGATATAATTCTTTGTAAAAATTTTTATAATCCTCATCTGTTAAGTCAGCAGGTTTTTTTGTCCAGGCTGGTTGAGTTATATTAATTATTTTTCCATCAAAAGAAATTTCTACAGGAAGGAACCTGCAGTATTTCTTTAACAAGGTATCAATTCTTGCTGTTTCCAGAAATTCTGCTGAATCTTCGTTTATATATAAAATTACATCCGTACCTCTTTCTGCCCGGCTCGTTGTTTCAATCTGGTAATCAGGGCTGCCATCACATTCCCATCTTACCGCATTCTCTGCATTTTCCTCTTTGTAGGATCGTGTGATCACTTCTACTTTATCTGCAACCATAAAAGCGGAATAAAATCCCAGTCCGAATTTTCCAATAAGTGTTGCAGGCTGCTGATCTTTAAACTTGTTTACAAATTCTTCCGCTCCACTGAATGCAATCTGGTTAATATATTTTTCCACCTCTTCAGCAGTCATTCCGATTCCACGGTCGCTGATGGTCAATGTTTTTTTCTCTTTATCGATGCTTATTGTTATTGTTGTATCGCCGGCATCTCCTTTAAAATCTCCTGAAGTGGTAAGTGTTTTGATTTTTTGAGTAGCATCTGTGGCATTACTTACCAACTCACGTAAAAATATTTCATGGTCAGAGTATAAAAACTTTTTGATGATCGGAAAAATGTTCTCCGTTTGTACGTTTATTTTACCTTTAGTCATATAGCTTTGTGATTTGTATCGGCCGCTTTCAAAGCCAGTGCCAGCAGTAGAATCGCTGCCAATTTGACTTTTAAAATCAATATTAAAATTACGGACAATGCCGGTTGATAAACAACGTTCAATGGATAATGATTAACCTCGCTGTAACAGAATATGGCGTTATTCTTGTGCCCGGGGGCCGATGTAATTTTTTTACATTAATTAATCTCAAAATAATATTTCACAGCGTATAATTGCAACGCATAGTTAATACTCATGATGAACAAAACACAAAGAATGACAGGATTGCTGATGGCAGTTCTGATAATGCCATTTGCAAAGTTAAATGCACAGAACCAGCAGGCAGAAAAGATTGATGCTCTTTTAAACATGATTGCTTATCAATATGTGGATTCAGTTGATGAGAAACAACTTTCTGATGATGCAATAAGGGCCATACTGAAAGATTGCGACCCACACTCCGTATATATTCCGGCTGAGGACCTAAAGGGAGTAAATGAACCATTACTTGGTAAGTTTGAAGGTATCGGTGTTCAGTTTAATATACTTGATGACACTATTATGGTAACACAAACAATTGCCGGTGGTCCATCTGAAAAACTGGGAATCCGTTCCGGTGACAGGATTGTTTTTATCGAAAGTGAAAACGTAACCAATATTAAAATCACCAATAATGATGTTTTGAAACGTTTGAGAGGTGATAAGGGAACAAAGGTTAAAGTACAGATTTACAGAAGAGGTCAGAAGGATCTCATGGAATTTGTAATTACCAGAGATAAAATTCCACTGTATAGTGTTGATGCTTCTTACATGGCAACTCCCGAAATCGGATATATAAAGATCAGTCGTTTTGCTGACCAGACTGTTGAGGAGTTTAAAGAAAAACTGAAAGATTTGAAAGAGCAGGGAATGAAAAGTCTCATCCTTGATCTTACCGGAAATGGTGGTGGATATCTGAACCGTGCTATTGAACTGGCTGATGAATTTCTTTCTGCAGGAAAGCGTGAAGTGTATACGGAAGGCCGTACTCAATCACGCCAGGAATATTATTCCACTGCAACAGGTGGATGGGAAAAAGGAAAGCTGGCAGTATTAGTAGATGAATCTTCAGCATCAGCAAGTGAAATTGTTTCAGGTGCTATACAGGATTGGGACAGAGGAATAATTATCGGAAGAAGGACGTTTGCAAAAGGACTCGTTCAGAAACCATATCCTTTACCAGATGGTTCCGCAGTGCGTTTAACCATTGCACGTTATTATACTCCTTCAGGAAGATGTATTCAGAAGCCTTATGAAAAAGGTGCAAAAGGTGATGAAGAATATGATATGGATCTGAGTCAGCGTTATCAGAAAGGTGAACTTTATTCACTGGACAGTATTAAGCTGAATGATTCTCTTAAATATTACACTAATGCAAAGAGAACAGTTTATGGTGGTGGTGGAATTCTGCCTGATGTATTCGTACCGCTTGATACCAGCATGAACAGTAGTTATTATGATGACTTAAGAAGAAAAGGTGTAATGAGTGATTATGCACTGACGTACACTGACAATAATCGGAAAACACTTTTAAAAGATTATGCTGATGTGTATGCATTTAAAAAAACATTCGATCTGAGCGAACAGGTGATGGCAGGTTTCTTTGCATTCGCTGAAAAGAAAGAAGTGAAAAGAGATGATGTTGGATATGCACGTTCGGAGAAGTTAATTAAAACACAATTAAAAGCTTTAATAGCAAGAGATCTCTGGAATACCAATGCTTATTATGTAATGATAAACGACATCAATAGTTTTTACCAGAAAGCACTGGTAAGTATGGATGATGCTACATTCAGTAAATTAAAGGTGGCGGAAAAATAAATTAAAAATTAAAAATTAGAAATTAGAAATTAGAATACGCCGGGTGCAGATTGTGTCCGGTTTTTTTATGGGTTGAATTTACTGCTCTGTATTTTAAGAAAAGTGTATTTTTGGAGAATGTCTTTAAAAATACATCTAAAGACTATATATATATTTCAAATATTCATTATTACTGTGCTTCATTTTAATACTGACAAGTTTCCATGAAACGAATTTGCCTGCTGTTATTTTTACCAATTTTATTTTCACAAAATATTTTTTCACAAGGCGTAAATAATGTCTGGATTACTGGATATTTCACCTGGGCACCTTTTCCCTGGGGAAATACAGTTACTGATTTTTCTTCTGGAGGGCCAATCTCTGTAGCACAAAATATGAATCTTAGTTTTATGCGAACAAATGCCAGCATTGCCGATACCGCTGGCAATCTACTCTTCTACACGAATGGTTTTAACGTTTGCAATGCACTTGGAGAGGTAATGCCAAATGGATCAGGATTAGACTCAAGTGACTTTTATTCCAGTTGGTATGAAGATGGAATGCCGAATCCTCAAGGAGCTTTAATTATTCCATACCCATCACATCCAGATTCCTTTTTTTTAATTCATCAAACTGCAGATTATGTCCAGTTTGGAAGTGTATTAACGGTGGCCCCTTTTGAATTATATTATAGTATAATTGATATGACATTGGATAGCGGGAGAGGTGATCTTGTTGAACGACAAGTGACTTTTTTAGAAAATACTTTGCAAGCTGGTCGTCTGACTGCATGCAAGCACGCCAATGGAAGAGATTGGTGGCTTGTTACCCGAAAATGTTACAGTGATATTTTCTATACATTTCTAATAACACCTGATGGCATAAGCTCACCTTTAACGCAGCAAATAGGTGATACACTACAACCACCTGATATAGGTCAGGTATGTTTTTCACCACAAGGAGATAAGTATGCTTTGGTGGATCATCTGAACGGATTAAGACTTTTTGATTTTGATCGATGTACAGGAATTTTCAGTAATCCAATATATATACCATTAGATAGTGACTTTGTAAAAGGTGTTGCATTTTCCCCGAACGGGCAATTTCTATATGTTACAAACGACACATGTGTTTATCAGTATAATATGTGGTCTTCCAACATAGATTCATCAAAACTAACAGTTGCTTTGTGGGATAGCACTTATTCTCCTCAATGGCCATCGGCAACTACATTTTATACTCCTCAATTGGGGCCAGATGGAAAAATATACATCTCTTGCGGAAATGGATCAGATGTAATGCATGTGATAAATCAACCGGATAGTTCAGGTATTGCATGCGATGTATGTCAGCATTGTATTACTCTTCCTACTTATAATTCATTTGGTTGTGTACCTAATCATCCTAATTATTTTCTGGGAGCCGAAACAGGAAGTATTTGTGATTCGCTTACCGTAAATAGTAATCAGAATTTTTATTCGGAGAATATTCCACTAAAAATTTATCCCAATCCTGCGCAGAATTTTTTCTGGATAGATTATTACATTACCAACTCAACAACAAATGGCGAATTAATTATGTTCAATACTCTAGGTGAAGTAGTTATGCGTAAAACATTGTTCAGTTATTTTAGATCTGCAAAAGTGGAATGCAAAAAGTTACTGCAAGGCGTATATTATGTAAGTATTATTGCAGAAAATAAAATGATCGCCAGCGGAAAATTTGTGAAGCAGTAAGGGAATTAAAAATTAAATACGCCGGATGCAGATTGTGTCCGGCTTTTTTTTTAATATATATTTTGAAAACAATAACATCTGCTTATTAATCGGGAGCCTGATTCTCCGTCAAAAGAATCATCGAAATCAGTTAATCAAACGAATCAGCGATCAATCTTTAGAAAAATAATCGATGCTTTGATAAACTCCTGTCTGCAATTTAACAATCTGCATTAATACATCATTTGCCAAAGCACTTGCTCCGAATCGGAAATAATCTGAATTCATCCATGCTTCTCCAAGTGTTTCGCGTAACATCACTAAATATTGAATAGCAAGTTTTGAATTTGAAATTCCACCGGCCGGTTTCATTCCAATCATCTTTCCTTCTTTATAATAAAAATCACGGATTGCCTGGAACATTACTAATGTAACAGGAAGTGTTGCTGCAGGTTGAATTTTAC